>NZ_JANEWM010000081.1:0-14778 GCF_028069825.1 Citrobacter sp. Igbk 14 | reverse complement strand
GTATTATATCTTCTCCATTGCCTGCCGATAACAAGGGAAAGTATCGCCTGATGGCGAATTCCTCATCAATGGCAAGGAAATTATTATGTATTTGCTGAAAAACTTCACTATTCGTATTGTCATGCTGGCAATACTTGGACTTTTTTGCCTGCTCTGGTCGGGCGTGGGTTTATTCAGTCTTCATGCTTTATCAAAAATATCAGAAGGGAATGATATTGACCGCCATCTCGTCAAACAGATGACGGTGCTGAGCCAGGGGAACGATCAGTACTTTCGCTTTGTGACGCGCCTGAGCCGTGCAGTGGATGTCAAAATTGGTGGTGGAACGCCTGATTTCACACCTGCCCAGCAATCGCTGGATAATCTGAGCCAAAAGCTCCAGGAGATGAAAACATTGTCTCCCGGTCCGATGGACCCGGAAATTTCAGCAGCAGTGCTGGCCAAGTGGCAAGCTTTACTGGATAAAGGCGTGATACCGCAAATGCAGCTGGCGCAGCAGGGCTCGCTGACGGCGTTTTCGGAACATGCCAGCACGATTACGCCCGCACTGAGCCGTGAATTTGGTGCCAGCGCTGAAAGGTTTAATGCCGCCGCCGGCATGCGACTGGACGCGACGCGTATTATGGTAGACGGTAAAACGTCGATCATTCGGACACTGATTATTACTGCCGTTATCCTCGGGATCGCCCTCCTTTTCTTCACCGATCGTTACCTCGTTACCATGATGGTGAAACCTCTCGGCCGTATTCGCCAGCAGTTCCGCCAGATTGCCCAGGGCGATCTCAGCCATCCGATTGAAGAATTCGGCCGGAACTGTGTCGGCCAACTGGTCCCTTTATTGTGCGCAATGCAGGACAGCCTGCGTGAAGCCGTAAGCACGATTCGTTCAGGCAGTGACAACATCTGGCGAGGCGCTACGGAAATTTCTACCGGCAACAACGATCTCTCTTCCCGTACTGAAGAGCAGGCGGCGGCGCTGGAAGAGACGGCTGCCAGCATGGAAGAGCTGACCGCAACGGTAAAACTTAACGCCGAAAATGCGCGTGAGGCCAGCCAGCTTGCCGATACCGCAACAGAAACGGCAGGTAAAGGAAGCAAGTTGGTTTCTGAAGTGGTCGACACCATGGACGGTATTGCAGCCAGTTCTAAACAGATCGCAGAAATTACCTCCGTCATTAATAGCATTGCTTTCCAGACCAACATTCTGGCGCTTAACGCCGCCGTTGAAGCGGCCAGGGCTGGTGAACAGGGACGTGGTTTTGCCGTGGTAGCGGGGGAAGTACGCAATCTCGCCAGCCGTAGCGCCGGCGCGGCAAAAGAGATTGAGACATTAATCGGTGAATCGTCGCGTCGTGTCGACCAGGGGGCTCGACTGGTCAAAGAGACCGGGTTAACGATGGAAGCGATTCTGCGCGGCGCGACCGAAGTAACCGTTATCATGAAACAAATTGCCTCTGCTTCTGAAGAACAGAATAAAGGTATCTCGCAGGTCAGTGTTGCGATCACTCAGATGGACAGCGTGACGCAACAGAATGCCGCGTTGGTAGAACAAGTATCCGCTGCGGCAGTGGCACTGGAACGGCAAACGGAAGAGCTGCAACGCTCTGTACAGCAATTCCGGCTTTCGGCCAACGATGTGCAATATGCATCGACAAATACCGCGTCCCCTTCCGCAGTAAGCAGAACCTCTGCAGCGCCTAAAACGGACGAGTGGGTGTCCTTTTAATCTGGCACAAAAAAGTGCGTGATACCTCTGGCCTTTGCTTAAAAAATCGCTATATAATTTGTTATATAGCGATTGGAGGTTATGCATGGACAACCATTTTGGTAAGGGCCTGATGGCCGGATTGAACGCCTCAAGTGCGGACAGTGCTCGTTCAGTGGCGAATTTTTGTTCAGATTATAAACGCGGTTTTGTTCTGGGTTTTTCACATCGAATGTTTGAAAAAACGGGCGACCGACAGCTCAGCGCGTGGGAAGCGGGGATCCTGACGCGTCGTTACGGGCTGGATAAAGAGATGGTGATGGATTTCTTCAAAGAGAACCAGTCGAGTACAACAATTCGGTTTTTCATGGCCGGCTATCGGCTCGAAGCTTGATCCAAAAGGGGTATTATCTTGCTTTAATTAATTACACTATTGACCTACGCCTTCGTTTTGTTGCTCCGCCGAAGTATTATAATGCACATAACCATATAAAAAGTGTGGTAATGGCGCGCCGATCGCAATAAGCAACATGCGAATGGTGCAAAATAAAAGCCAGGTCTTCGCAACGGAATAACAATAAAATGACTGGAGATAATTCTCTCATCAATTCGAACGGCATCAATCGCCGTGATTTCATGAAGCTTTGTGCAGCACTGGCCGCTACCATGGGGCTCAGTAGCAAAGCCGCCGCAGAAATGGCCGAATCAGTTTCTCGTCCTCAGCGCCCACCGGTTATCTGGATTGGTGCTCAGGAGTGTACGGGTTGTACTGAATCGCTGCTTCGTGCGACACACCCTACAGTGGAAAACCTCGTTCTGGAGACGATCTCTCTGGAATACCATGAGGTACTCTCTGCCGCCTTTGGCCACCAGGTCGAAGAGAACAAACATAACGCTCTGGAGAAGTACAAAGGGCAATATGTTCTGGTGGTAGATGGTTCTATACCACTAAAAGATAATGGTATTTACTGCATGGTTGCCGGTGAGCCAATTGTGGATCACATCCGCAGAGCGGCCGAAGGTGCAGCAGCTATCATCGCTATCGGCTCTTGTGCCGCATGGGGTGGTGTCGCTGCCGCTGGCGTGAACCCAACGGGCGCAGTCGGCTTGCAAGAAGTTCTGCCAGGCAAAACCATCATCAACATCCCAGGCTGTCCGCCTAACCCACATAACTTCCTCGCCACGGTCGCGCATATCATCACTTACGGTAAGCCGCCGAAGCTGGATACCAAAAACCGTCCGACATTTGCCTACGGTCGTTTGATTCACGAACACTGCGAACGTCGCCCGCACTTTGATGCCGGTCGTTTTGCTAAAGAGTTCGGCGATGAAGGCCACCGTGAAGGTTGGTGCCTCTATCATCTGGGCTGTAAAGGGCCAGAAACGTACGGCAACTGCTCAACATTGCAATTCTGCGACGTTGGCGGCGTGTGGCCGGTGGCGATCGGTCACCCTTGCTACGGCTGTAACGAAGAAGGCGTCGGTTTCCATAAAGGCATTCACCAACTCGCCCATGTGGAAAACCAAACCCCGCGTTCAGAGAAGCCTGATGTCAACATGAAAGAAGGCGGCAACATTTCAGCTGGGGCTATTGGGCTGCTTGGCGGCGTAGTAGGACTGGTTGCCGGCGTCAGCGTGATGGCGGTACGTGAATTGGGGCGTCAGCAGAAGAAAGATAACGCTGACTCACGGGGAGAATAACCGTGAACAGACGTAACTTTATTAAAGCAGCCTCCAGCGGGGCATTGCTGTTGGGCGCTGCGCCGTCCATCAGTCATGCGGCTGCAGAAAACCGTCCGCCGATCCCGGGTTCACTTGGGATGCTCTATGATTCGACGCTGTGCGTAGGCTGCCAGGCCTGCGTTACCAAGTGTCAGGATATCAACTTCCCGGCACGTAACCCGGAAGGCGAGCAGACCTGGTCGAACAACGACAAACTGTCACCGTACACCAACAACATCATCCAGGTGTGGCGTAGCGGAACAGGTGTTAACAAAGACCAGGAAGAGAACGGCTACGCATATATTAAGAAACAGTGCATGCACTGTGTCGATCCGAACTGCGTCTCCGTTTGCCCGGTTTCCGCGCTGAAGAAAGACCCGAAAACCGGCATCGTCCACTATGACAAAGATGTCTGTACTGGTTGCCGCTATTGCATGGTTGCCTGCCCGTACAACGTCCCTAAATACGACTACAACAACCCGTTTGGTGCGCTTCATAAATGTGAACTGTGTAACCAGAAAGGCGTTGAACGTCTGGACAAAGGGGGGTTACCGGGGTGTGTTGAAGTGTGTCCTGCCGGTGCCGTGATTTTTGGTACGCGTGAAGAGCTGATGGCTGAGGCAAAAAAACGTCTCGCCCTGAAGCCTGGCAGCGAATACCACTATCCGCGTCAGACAGTGAACGCTGGTGATACCTATTTGCATACGGTACCGAAGTACTATCCACACCTGTACGGTGAAAAGGAAGGCGGTGGTACGCAGGTTATGGTGCTGACGGGTGTTCCTTACGAGGATTTGGATCTGCCAAAACTGGATGACCTTTCAACCGGTGCGCGTTCCGAACATGTTCAACATTCCCTGTATAAGGGCATGATTTTACCCCTGGCTGCGCTGGCGGGCTTAACCGTGCTGGTTCGTCGTAATACGAAAAACGACCATCACGATGGAGGAGACGATCATGAGTCATGATCCTAAACCGCTGGGCGGAAGAATAATCAGCAAACCGGTCATTATTTTTGGGCCGTTAATCGTCCTGTGTATGCTCCTGATCGTAAAACGTCTGGTCTTCGGATTGGGGTCAGTTTCCGATCTGAACGGCGGTTTCCCGTGGGGCGTATGGATCGCGTTTGACCTGTTGATCGGTACTGGTTTCGCGTGTGGTGGTTGGGCGCTGGCGTGGGCGGTGTATGTTTTCAACAGAGGGCAATACCATCCGCTGGTACGTCCGGCGCTGCTGGCGAGCCTGTTTGGTTACTCGCTGGGTGGTTTGTCGATCACCATTGACGTCGGTCGTTATTGGAACTTGCCGTATTTCTACATTCCGGGTCACTTCAACGTGAACTCGGTACTGTTTGAAACGGCGGTCTGTATGACCATCTATATCGGTATCATGGCGCTGGAATTTGCTCCGGCCTTGTTTGAACGTCTGGGCTGGAAAGTATCGCTCAAGCGTTTGAATAAAGTGATGTTCTTTATTATCGCTCTCGGCGCGCTGCTGCCGACCATGCACCAGTCTTCAATGGGTTCATTGATGATTTCTGCGGGCTATAAAGTACATCCGCTATGGCAAGCTTATGAAATGCTGCCACTTTTCTCTGTATTAACCGCCTTTATAATGGGCTTCTCGATCGTCATTTTTGAAGGCTCGTTGGTACAAGCGGGTCTGAAAGGTAATGGTCCGGATGAGAAAAGTCTGTTCATCAAGCTGACAAATACGATTAGCGTTCTGCTGGCGATTTTCGTTGTCCTGCGCTTTGGCGAGTTGATCTACCGCGACAAGCTGTCGTATGCGTTTGCAGGCGATCTTTACTCCGTGATGTTCTGGATTGAAGTCGTGCTGATGGTCTTCCCGCTGGTGGTGCTGCGTGTCACGAAGCTGCGCAATGACTCGCGTATGCTGTATCTGTCTGCGTTGAGCGCATTGCTGGGTTGTGCAACATGGCGTCTGTCCTATTCGCTGGTGGCATTCAATCCTGGTGGTGGCTACCACTACTTCCCGACCTGGGAAGAACTGTTGATTTCTATTGGTTTTGTGGCTATTGAGATTTGTGCATACATCGTACTCATTCGTCTACTGCCGATACTTCCTCCTTTAAAACAAAACGATCAAAATCGTCATGAGGCGAGCAAAGCATGAGCCAGAGAATTACTATTGATCCGGTAACCCGTATTGAGGGTCATTTACGCATCGACTGCGAAATCGAAAATGGCGTGGTATCTAAAGCATGGGCTTCCGGTACCATGTGGCGCGGCATGGAAGAGATCGTGAAGAATCGCGATCCGCGCGATGCCTGGATGATTGTTCAGCGTATTTGTGGTGTTTGCACCACAACTCACGCTATCTCTTCTGTTCGTGCAGCTGAAAGCGCGCTGAATATTGATGTTCCGGTGAACGCACAGTACATCCGTAACATCATTCTGGCCGCGCATACCACGCATGACCATATCGTGCACTTCTACCAGCTCTCTGCGCTGGACTGGGTGGATATTACTTCCGCATTGAAAGCCGACCCGGCGAAAGCCTCGGCGATGCTGAACGGCGTGTCTTCCTGGCATCTGAACAGTGCTGAAGAGTTCACCAAAGTACAGAACAAGATCAAAGACCTTGTTGCCAGCGGTCAGTTAGGCATTTTTGCCAACGGTTGTTGGGGTCACCCGGCAATGCAGTTGCCGCCTGAAGTGAACCTGATTGCGGTCGCACACTATCTGCAGGCGCTGGAATGTCAGCGTGATGCTAACCGCGTTGTGGCGCTGTTGGGTGGTAAAACACCGCACATTCAGAACCTGGCCGTTGGTGGGGTTGCGAACCCCATTAACCTTGACGGCCTTGGCGTGCTGAACCTTGAACGTCTGATGTACATCAAGTCCTTCATCGATAAGCTGAGCGACTTTGTTGAGCAGGTTTACAAGGTGGATACCGCAGTTATTGCTGCGTTCTATCCTGAGTGGCTGGAGCGTGGTCAGGGTGCGGTTAACTACCTGAGCGCGCCGGAATTCCCGACTGACGGTAAAAACGGTAGCTTCCTGTTCCCGGGCGGTTATATCACCGATGCCGATCTGTCGACTTATCGTCCGATCACCTCTCATTCAGATGAGTACCTGATTAAAGGGATTCAGGAGAGTGCGAAACACGCATGGTACAAAGACGAAGCGCCGCAGGCACCGTGGGAAGGCACAACGGTTCCTGATTACACCGGCTGGTCAGATGATGGCAAATACTCCTGGGTTAAAGCACCAACCTTCTACGGTAAAACGGTTGAAGTGGGTCCGCTGGCCAACATGCTGTGTAAACTTGCTGCTAAGCGCGAGTCAACTCATGCCAAGCTGAATGAAATCATCGCGATTTACACCAAGCTGACGGGTAAAACCATCGAAGTTTCGCAGCTGCACTCTACGCTGGGTCGTATCATTGGTCGCACCGTTCACTGCTGTGAACTGCAGAATGTTCTGCAGGATCAGTACAACGCGCTGATCGTGAACATCGGTAAAGGTGACCACACCACCTTCGTGAAACCGGATATCCCGGCAACAGGCGAATTCAAAGGTGTAGGTTTCCTTGAAGCGCCGCGCGGTATGCTTTCTCACTGGATGGTGATTAAAGACGGCATTATCAGCAACTACCAGGCGGTTGTTCCGTCAACCTGGAACTCCGGCCCACGTAACTTTAATGATGAAGTGGGACCGTACGAGCGTTCGCTGGTCGGTACACCAATTGCCGATCCAAACAAACCGCTGGAAGTGGTTCGTACCATTCACTCCTTCGACCCTTGTATGTCATGTGCGGTGCATGTGGTGGACGTGGACGGGAACGAAGTGGTCTCAGTTAAGGTTCTGTAATGCGGATATTAGTCTTAGGGGTCGGCAATATTTTGCTGACCGATGAAGCCATCGGGGTGCGTATCGTTGAGGCGTTAGAGCAACGATACATCCTGCCAGACTTTGTTGATGTTCTGGACGGTGGTACGGCTGGGATGGAGCTTCTCGGCGATATGGCGAACAGGGATCATCTGATTATCGCTGACGCCATTGTGTCGAGAAAAAACACGCCGGGAACGATGATGGTCCTGCGGGACGAAGAGATTCCGGCGCTGTTTACGAACAAAATCTCACCGCACCAGCTTGGCCTGGCCGACGTATTGTCGGCCCTGCGTTTTACCGGCGAGTTTCCGAAAAAACTGACCCTGGTGGGTATCATTCCGGAATCGCTGGAACCGCATATCGGGCTGACACCGACAGTTGAAGCGATGATTGAACCTGCGCTTGAGCAGGTTCTTGCTGCGCTTCGCGAATCAGGCGTTGAAGCTATTCCACGGGAGAAGGCACATGTCTGAGGAGTTCTTAGGCTTTCAGACAGCCCCGAAGCAGCAAATTCAGGCAGCGTTTGAAGAGGTTTCCCGGCGTTCGATGCACGATCTTTCTTTCCTGCATCCGAATATGCCGGTATATGTCTCTGATTTTACGCTGTTTGAAGGGCAGTGGACGGGATGCGTTATCACGCCCTGGATGCTCAGTGCACTGATTTTCCCAGGGCCGGATCAGATCTGGCCCGTGCGTAAAGTCAGTGAAAAAATCGGGCTGCGTTTACCGTATGGCGAGATGACATTTACCGTTGGTGAACTGGATGGTGTATCGCAATACCTCTCCTGCTCGCTGATGTCGCCGCTTTCGCATAGTCTGTCGGCACAGGAAGGTGTTCGCCTGGCTGACGATTGTGCGCGGATGGTGTTATCGCTACCGGTAAGTGACCCGAATGCGCCGCAGATGGGGCGTCGTGCGCTACTGTTGGGCCGGCGGAACTGCGAAAATGCATGAGCTGTCTCTTTGTCAGAGCGCGGTTGAGATTATTCAGCAGCAGGCAGAGCAGCACGATGTAAAACGCGTTACCGGCGTTTGGCTGGAAATTGGCGCACTCTCGTGTGTTGAAGAGAGTGCCGTCCGTTTCAGTTTCGACATCGTCTGCCAGGGAACACTGGCGCAGGGATGTGAACTGCATATTGATTACAAACCCGCCCAGGCCTGGTGCTGGGATTGCAGTCAGGTCGTAGAGATCACCCAGCATGATGCACAGTGCCCTCTCTGTCAGGGCGATCGCCTGCGGGTAGATGCTGGCGATTCACTGAAAGTGAAAAGTATTGAAGTCGAATAGCCCATAGGTTGCTATGGGGCGGAGTCAGATATGTGTATTGGAGTCCCTGGTCAGGTTCTGGCCGTTGGTGAAGATATTCACCAGCTTGCGCAGGTTGAAGTGTGCGGCATCAAGCGTGATGTTAATATTGCCCTGATTTGTGAAGGCGAACCTGCCGAACTGGTTGGGCAATGGGTGCTGGTGCACGTAGGGTTCGCCATGAGCATCATTGACGAAGATGAAGCTAAATTCACGTTGGATGCACTTCGCCGCATGGAGTATGACGTCACCAGCGCGTGATTTTATGCCGGATGGCGGCGCAAACGCCTTATCCCGCCTACGGTATGGCGTCTTTGTTGGCCTGATGGCGACGCCCCGGCGTCGCCATCAGGCATTTTAACCCTGACGTTTATCTTCGGTATTAGTATCGAAGTCGCTGGCATCATGGCGTTCATGAAGCTGCTCATTCAGCGGTCCGTTAGTGCGGTTTACAATGCGACCACGCTTAACTGCCGGACGTGCTGCAATCTCTTTTGCCCAGCGCTGAACGTGCTTGTAACTACCCGCATCAAGGAATTCTGCCGCATCATAGACATTCCCCAATACCACATTGCCAAACCACGGCCAGACCGCCATATCGGCAATGGTGTACTCATCTCCCGCTACAAACTGATGATGTGCAAGTTGCTTATCCAGCACATCGAGTAAACGCTTTGCTTCCATTGTGAAGCGATTGATTGCGTACTCAATTTTAACCGGCGCATAGTTGTAGAAGTGGCCGAAACCACCACCGAGGAAGGGGGCCGCGCCCTGTAACCAGAATAACCAGTTCAGCGTTTCGGTGCGTTTTGCCAAATCCTGCGGCAGGAAATAACCATATTTTTCTGCCAAATAGAGCAGGATCGAACCAGATTCAAATACACGTACCGGCGGATTTTGTGAATGGTCGCGTAGCGCCGGGATCTTAGAGTTTGGATTCACTTCAACAAAGCCGCTGGAGAACTGATCGCCATCGCCAATGCGAATGATCCAGGCATCGTATTCCGCACCCTTTACACCCTGCGCCAGCAACTCTTCCAGCATAATCGTCACTTTCTGACCGTTTGGCGTACCCAGCGAGTACAACTGCAACGGATGCTTGCCGACCGGTAGCGTTTTCTCATGCGTTGCACCGGAAACCGGGCGGTTGATATTGGCGAATGCACCGCCGTTTGATTTTTCCCACGTCCAGACTTTCGCGGGCTGATAAGTGTTGTCTGACATGTTGACCTGCCTTCTGAGTGGTTGTGTTGAAGCAGTGTAGCAGCTAGGTAGAACTCAATTTAACAGATTGGGACTTTATGTCGCTTTGTGCTGAAAGGGGAAGATAAAACTAACCCGTTCATTGTACCCAGACTGTACTCCATGAAGAGGAAATCAATATTGGACGGAAATTGCTACCGTACTCACCATCAATAATTGGCGGTCAGTAAGCAGTAACAATGAAAAATGGTGTTCCAGGAGTTAGCGGTTATCAGGGCCCGGCAGGTGGGTGGGGCGCGGTAAAAGCCGTCACTGCTTCGGTGTTTTCGCAAAAGGCTGTTGTACGCGACATTATCGCGATGTTCAAAATGAACCAGGTGAAAGGGTTCGATTGTCCGGGCTGTGCGTGGCCGGACCCGGGTCATCGTGCGCCAATGGAGCTGTGCGAAAACGGCGTTAAGGCCGTGTCCTGGGAAACAACCCGCAAGAAAGCGTCACCGGAATTTTTCAGCCATCACCCGGTTTCCACACTCTGGCACTACAGCGATTATGAGCTGGAAAATATAGGTCGTCTGACGCATCCAATGAAATACGATGCAGCGTCGGATACCTGGCAGGCCGTGGAATGGGCCACTGCGTTTCAGGAAATCGGTGAGCGCCTGCGCAGCTATGATTCCGCTGAGCAGGTCGAGTTTTACACCTCAGGCAGAACGTCCAATGAGGCTGCGTTCCTGTACCAACTTTTTGCCCGCGAATACGGCAGCAGCAACTTTCCGGATTGCTCAAACATGTGCCACGGTCCTACCAGTGCAGGGTTAACGCAGGCTATTGGCCTTGGGAAAGGGACCGTTGAACTCGATGATTTTGACCATTGCGAACTGGTTATTTGCATAGGACATAACCCCGGCACGAACCATCCGCGCATGCTCACCACGCTGCGCGATGTTGCCAGACGCGGGGCTAAGATTATCTCCATCAATCCGCTGACCGAACGAGGGCTTGAGCGCTTTAGCTTCCCGCAGAGTCCGAAAGAGATGTTCACCGGCCAGGCAACGGAACTCAGCAACGACTACTACCAGGTCAAAATGGGCGGTGATGCCTCGCTGCTTAAAGGCATCATGAAGGCGCTGATCGAGATGGATGAAGCGCGGATCTTGTTGAACAGACAACCTTGTCTCGATCATGCCTTTATCGATGAACATACCGAAGGCTATTCGGCGCTGTATGACGATTTACGCCAGTGTAGCTGGGCGACGCTGGAATTGGACTCTGGCCTGACGCGCGGCCAGATGGAAGACCTGGCACACAGTTACAACAAGTCCCGCGCGACTATCATCTGCTACGGTCTGGGGATCACCCAGCATAAAAACGGTACTGAGAACGTTCAGCAATTGATCAATCTGCTGTTGCTGAAAGGCAATATGGGTAAGCAGGGCGCAGGGATCTGCCCGCTGCGCGGCCACTCGAACGTGCAGGGTGACCGTTCTGTGGGGATTAACGAGGCAGCATCCGAAGACTTCTTGCAACGCCTGGAAGCGCATTTCTCTATCACCGTTTCGCGTAAGCATGGTCGCTCCAGTGTGGAAAGTATTCGGGCAATTGAGCGGGGAGAGGCGAAAGCGCTTATCTGCATGGGGGGAAACCTGGCGGTGGCGATGCCGCAACCACAGCGTACCTTCGCCGCGATGAAAAAACTCGATATGCAGGTCCATATCGCAACCAAGCTTAATCGATCGCATTTGTTGTTGGCTAAACATAACTATCTGCTACCCGCATTGGGCAGAACGGAACGCGATCTGCAAGCGACAGGCATTCAGTTGGTGACCGTCGAGGATTCAATGTCGATGGTACACGCCTCCTGTGGTGGGCTGAAACCCGCTTCGCAATGGTTAAAGTCTGAACCGGCAATTGTGGCGGCAATGGCACGCGCCACGCTGCCTCACTCGCCGGTGAACTGGGAGACGTTAGCTGGAAACTACGCGCTGATCCGCGATGCCATTGAAGCTGTGATTCCGGCGTTCCACGATTACAATGCGCGTATTACTGCTCCTGGCGGATTTCGTATGGATACACCAGCCTCACGCCGTGAATGGCATACGGAGAATGGTAAAGCCAACTTTATCGTCAGCCGCCAACGGGCCGTGGTGCGGGAAAACCAACCTGCTGACGCGCTGGTTCTGGCTACGTTGCGCAGTCACGATCAATACAACACCACTATCTATGGCATGAACGATCGCTATCGAGGTATTACCGGTCGGCGCGATGTGGTGTTTTTGAGTGCCACTGAAGCAGCGGCTCGTGGGCTGAGTCAGGGGGATGTTGTCGACGTTCAGGCGCTGGACGATAAGGGGTTGCCCTGTGCCGATCGCGTGATGTACGGGCTAACGGTGGTGATTTACAACATGGCAGCGGGCTCTATTGGTGCTTATCTGCCGGAAGCGAATGTGTTGTTGTCGCTGGATGCGGTAGACACTGAAAGCTTAACTCCGGCGTATAAAAGCGTACCGGTGATGTTGAAGAAAGCGTAGTTCCTGCTGTGAATTTTTCGCCTCTGAGCGCCAGCCGCTGCGTTGAGGTGTATGATAGGTCGACCTCTGTCCGGTTAGTGTCGCAGAGCAGGCAATCAGAGCGAAAAATTCACGCCAACCTGCTCAGGCTGTATTGTTTTGAGGTAAGGTGCATGAGCAAAGGAACGACCACTCAGGATGCCCCATTCGGGACATTATTGGGCTACGCCCCAGGCGGCGTAGCAATCTACTCTTCAGATTACAGCTCCCTCGACCCACGGGACTACGACGATGATGCTGCTTTTCGTAGCTATATCGACGACGAATATATGGGCCACAAATGGCAGTGTGTAGAATTTGCACGCCGTTTTCTCTTCCTCAACTATGGCGTCGTTTTCACGGATGTGGGTATGGCCTGGGAGATCTTCTCCTTGCGCTTCCTGCGAGAAGTGGTGAATGACAACATCCTGCCGTTACAGGCATTCCCGAATGGTTCGCCTCGTGCGCCGGTTGCAGGTGCTCTGCTTATCTGGCAGAAAGGCGGCGAATTTAAAGACACCGGGCATGTGGCAGTCGTCACCCAATTGTTGGAAAACAAAATCCGTATTGCCGAGCAGAACGTGATTCATACGCCGCTGCCGCCAGGGCAGCAGTGGACACGCGAGCTGGAAATGGTCGTGGAAAATGGCTGCTACACGCTGCGTGACACTTTTGATGACACCACCATCCTTGGCTGGATGATCCAGACTGACGACACTCGTCACAGCCTGCCGCAGCCGGAGTTCGCCAATGACTCGCTGAAAATTGGCGGCGCACGACTGGAAGATAACGGGCAGTTTGACGGTAAGTGGCTCGATGAGCAGGACCCGCTGCAAAAAGCCTACGTGCTGGCGAACGGTCATGTGATCAATCAGGATCCGCATCAGTACTTTACGATTACCGAAAGTGCAGAGCAGGAGCTGATTAAAGCGACCAACGAACTGCACCTGATGTATCTGCACGCTACCGACAAGGTGCTGAAAGACGATAACCTGCTGGCGCTGTTTGATATCCCGAAAATCCTCTGGCCGCGTCTGCGCTTATCCTGGCAGCGGCGTCGCCATCATATGATTACGGGGCGCATGGATTTCTGTATGGATGAGCGTGGGTTGAAAGTGTACGAGTACAACGCCGATTCCGCATCCTGCCATACCGAAGCCGGTCTGATCCTCGAAAGATGGGCTGAGCGGGGTTATACCGGGCATGGGCACAACCCGGCAGAAGGACTGATTAATGAACTGGCAGGGGCATGGAAACACAGCCGTGCGCGTCCTTTCGTTCATATCATGCAGGATAAGGATATTGAGGAGAACTACCATGCGCAGTTTATGCAGCAGGCTCTGCACCAGGCTGGTTTCGAAAGTAAGATCCTGCGTGGTCTGGACGAATTGCGGTGGGATGATGCGGGCCAGTTGATTGATGGTGACGGTCGTCTGGTGAACTGTGTCTGGAAAACCTGGGCGTGGGAAACCGCGATTGAACAGGTGCGTGAGGTGAGTGAAACTGAATATGCGGCTGTGCCGATTCGTACCGGACATACTCAGCAGGAAGTGCGCTTGATAGACGTGTTGTTGCGCCCGGAAGTATTGGTATTTGAACCACTTTGGACAGTGATTCCAGGGAACAAAGCGATTCTGCCGATTCTGTGGCAGCTCTTCCCTCATCATCGCTATCTGCTGGATACGGATTTCACGGTGAATGATGAGCTGGCGAAAACGGGTTATGCGGTGAAACCGATAGCTGGGCGCTGCGGTAACAACATCGATTTGGTTAGCCACCAGGAAGAGTTGCTGGATAAAACCAGCGGTAAGTTTGCCGAGCAGAAAAACATTTATCAGCAACTTTGGTGTCTGCCAAAGGTTGCCGGTAAATATATTCAGGTCTGTACCTTCACCGTAGGTGGTAACTACGGCGGGACCTGCCTGCGCGGTGACGAGTCGCTGGTGATTAAAAAAGAGAGCGATATCGAGCCGTTGATTGTGGTGAAGGAGTAAGTTCGTGACCCCGTAGTGGTGGCATTGCCATTGCGGGGTATTCATATATGAGCGATCTTGAATATTCCAAAAACCATGTTTTAGCAGGCTCACTAATTGGATTTGTTTTTCTGCTGAAACCTATTACATAAAATCGTGGACCACGCGCTGGCGATTTTAAGATGTTTTATATATCAAATCTATTCTCCAATCCTTTTTTATTCATCCATTCTATATATGAATTTCTCTCTGGTTTTTGATGGGGTTTTTCATATTTTAAGTGTTGATGTACATCAAATTAAAATCGAACTTCCAATAACGCTCTGCTAATTTCGACTCTTTCGATATAAATGCGTGTGTCAGGCGTTAATTGTGGCGTGTTTTTCTGCCAAAACGAGTAATTTCTCATTATTAAATAGAGTAAAATGCTTAAGAATTTCCTTATTCAAGGTTAAAGATCTGATTA
>NZ_JANEWM010000080.1:0-14985 GCF_028069825.1 Citrobacter sp. Igbk 14 | reverse complement strand
CATTTTTACATTGTATTAAAGTTGACATTAACGGTGCCGGAGAATGTGTTTTTGCCTTCCGTAAGATTCGTAGAGTAATTATCATGGCTGTTTGTTTTTGTGTTGTAGATCAGATGGTTGTTGTTTTTATCTTGACGCAAGAAGTTGTCTTTTTATCTGCAAAATGTCCATTTTTATCTATATGCGGGTGTTTATTTCCTGACTTGATGTGAATAAAATACGCGCTTCCTCATAGATCATTACTTTATGTTCTCAGTGCGCGGTCAATGTTGACAATTTTGCTACGGTTAATCGGCTGACCCAAAAGGAACTGTTTGCGACATTAGAGTCTGGATTAAAGTCCTATTGGTATAGTGTGTAGCGGATAAATTGTTTTGGACGCGATAATAAATACAATCACTGCGAAAAGCATTCGAGAATGGTGCCTGCCTCTTTTTTTACCCAGTCTTTTTTATCCGTTGGCACAATATCTTAACGGACACTGTATTTTCAATAATAATATTTTAACAGTTTACGATCTTAAGCTGGCCGTTTTTTCGGGCGCACTTGTCCTGTTTGGTTTCCGGGTTCTGCCAGGGTTTCTCCTGTTTCTTGTTCTTATGTTTGCTCTCGGTCCGCAAAATGAACACCTGGATGCGCTGTGCCTGATTCTGGCATCGACCTTAAGCTATGCGATATACCGGAAAGTGACGGGCAGACGCAGCTCAAGTAGCTTTGGCCGGGTCAAAATTAGCCTCAATCGTATTGTCTGGCTGTGTGGTTACAACATTCTGCTGTACTTAGTATTCGGCAAGCTCTTCGCTGTATTCGTGATCCACGCTTACCGCCCCGATGTCGCCAATTACCCGGTGATGAGTCTGGAAATGCTGGTGCGTGTTCAAGGGATCGTCAACGGTTGCCTGACCGGGATCCCGTTCTTCTACAAGATATTCCGTATCACTCGCCGCCCGTCTTACTTGTTTACGTTTGCTAAGTCGGTCGTCGGGCAGTGCAAAGGTAATGTGAGTTCATACGGCGTGGTTGCCTGGTGCGTGTTGCTGCTGGGCCTGATGTTTTGTTTAACGTCGCCGCCTAACCCAAACATCTTTTTCTCGTTCTATAGTCTGATTCTTCTGTTCCCGCTCATGCTGTGGGGCGCGATAAAAATTGGCCATATGTTCACCATGCCCGTATGGGCTGTGGTCCTGATTATCCTGGGTAAACATAACGAAAGTTACATCGCCAACGATGTTAACTTCATGCTGCATCAGGCGCTGGTTTCTACGCTGATCTTTGTCTTTTCACTGACTATCGTGATTATGGGGGCATTGGCCAAATTTACCCGGCAGCGGTTTAACCAGGCGTTGCTGTTGGGGTTGACCGATCCCATGACGGGGATGGCAAATTTACGCGCGCTGAAGACCGAGCTGTTTACGACGAAGAACGCGACAGTCTGTCTGATTCAGATCCCCGAGCTGGAGCTTTTTTCTCGCCGCTATGGTTTTCATTTTCGCGCGCACTATCAAAAGATTCTGGCCGATCATCTCCAGCGGTATTTGGTTGAAAGCGAGAAAGTCTATTACCACGCAGGTTATGATCTGCTGATCCGCCTTGAAGATGGTTCCTATGAGCGGCTATGCGATTTGTACCATGCCGCTAACGGTTTTCGCCTCTTTCACAATAACCAGCGGTTGGGTTTTCGCACTGGTCTGGGCTACTGCCTGATTAACGATATCAGCGATGATATCTATCAACTGGTTGGCAAGCTTGCCATGGTTGCGGGTTTGTCGCTAACCAACGGCAGACCCGAAAACCTTGAAGCCCAGCATAGCCGGATCCTTGGTGACCATATTGCCGATAAAACAGATATTCGTACCGCGCTGCAAAACGCGCTGGATAACAATGCGTTTGTACTGATGGCCCAGCCGATCGTCAGTACCCAGGGAGAGGCGCTTTATCATGAAATCCTGATCCGGATGCTCAATGATAAAGGCGAATTTATTCCTCCAAACAGTTTCCTGCCAGTGGCGCATGAAGCGGGGTTAGCTCCGGATATTGATTTATGGGTAATCGAAAATACCTTCAAAGCGATGTCCGATCGCCCCCAACGATGCTTCTCCATTAACCTGACTCCTGTCACGGTGTGTCGCTCAAATATTGTCTCGAAGATCACCCAGCTATTGCAGGATTACGGTGTGGATCCGCAGCGCGTTATTTTTGAAATAACCGAGGCGGATACGCTGTCGGACAAAGAACAAACTGTAGAAGCGCTGCATTTAATTCGTCAACTGGGGTGCCGGGTTGCAATTGATGATTTTGGTACCGGGTTTGCGAGCTATGCGCGTTTGATGAACATCGAAGCGGACATTTTGAAAATCGATGGATCTTTTATTCGCCGGATCACGGAAAGTGAAATCAGCTACTACATCGTTGAATCATTCTGTCGCGTCGCTGCAATGAAAAATATGCAGGTTGTCGCCGAGTTTGTTGAGAACGCCAGCATTCAGGCGTGCCTTGAGCAAATGGGGGTGGGGTGGTTGCAAGGGTATCACATAGGTAAGCCAACGCCGCTGCTCATGCTGGAATAGCGTGTGCAAATTTAATTATGACCAACAAGCGTAATTTCTTCTCAGGTAGAGAACAAAAATCATGAGTGATGTTATTAAAGTGAAAGAACGGTCGGCTGTGGCGTCCTCTGAGGGGCCCGGTGCACGAATAATATCCTGGCTACACAATATCCATCCCGGCGTGGCAATGAAGCTCGGAATGATTCTGGTTATCTGCATTGCGACGTTGCTGATTGGTGCTTCATTTATATTGTCGTCTTATCTGTCGAAAGAGCTGCAAGCCAATGCGCTGGAAATGATCAAGACCAATACGCGTATTTTTCATAACAGCATCTCTAATGAATTCCAGAGAGTGACCCGGGATGCGGAACATTACAGCAATGTTTATATTAACAATTATCAGAATGTTGCCAATAAACCACTGCACTCTATGGATGCAGCTGAATTAAAGGCGGTTCTGAGTAGCCCTACGACCAACTCGCATTTCACCGAATTAACCAGCGTATTTGCCAGTACCTTTGTACTGGAAGGCGAGCAGTTTGTGCGCGTCAGCAGTACGCTGTTAGCAAATTCTGGCAACACGGCGACGGCAACGGCATTGGGCCGTGATAATCCGGCATTGCCGCTTCTTCTGAAAAACAAACCGTTTTCTGGTGTGGTCACGCTGTTTGGAAAACAGTTTATTAGCCACTACGAGCCGATTGCCGATAAGTATGGTCAGGTGGTGGGAGCCGTTGCGGTAGGATTCGATGTTAAACAGAGTCTGCAACCGATCATTCAGCGCTTGCTGAATGTGCGTATTGGGAAAGATGGCTACGCGTATGTATTGGATGCCGGATTTGAACCCGGGCGTATGCTGGTGCACCCGTCGCTCAGTAATCAGCAGGCGATCAATATCACCGATGCCAAGGGATACAAGCTGTTTGCCGATATCCTCGAGCATAAAAACGGTATTACCTATTACGATTGGGTGAGTGGCTATGGCACTGCACCCAAAACGAAAGTCGCCGTCTATGAATATGTTGACGGGATCAATTGGGTTATCGCGACAACCAGCAATGTTGATGATGTCGCCAGGAGCAGCAACCTGGTCCGTAATGGCCTGCTGCTGTTCACCGCTTTCCTGCTGCCCGTCATTTTACTGCTGATTGCGGTGGCCAGCCGCTTCCTGATTTCACGCCGTCTAAACCGCGTACTGGGTATTGCGCAGACCATTGCTGAAGGTGACTTAACGGTAGAGGTTCCAATCGACCATCATGATGAGATTGGCGAGCTACTTGGCGCAGTAGAGATGATGCGCCAGCGTTTGCACTCACTGGTGGGGGATTTGGTTTCTCACGCCAACTCGGTACATCAGGCGTCGATGCATATTACAGAAGCGGTCGATGGTCAGGCATCTACCAGCGTCGAGACCTCATCATCGGTTGCGGAAATCACCTCAACGATGGAGGAGTTGTCCGCCTCTTCCACACAGATCGCGGAGCACTCGCGGGCGGTTGTGGATATTGCCAACCAGACGCTCGAAGATTGCAATAAAGGTTCTGAGTCGATGTCGCAATTGCTGATGCGTATGACGGATATTGATACCGATAACCAGCAAAACATGCGTGAAATTATGATGCTGGGCAATAAGTCGACGGAAATCAGCCGCGTGATGGTGATCATTAACAGCGTTGCCGATCAAACCAAATTGATTGCTTTTAACGCAGCGCTGGAAGCGGCCAGTGCCGGAGAAGCCGGGAAACGCTTCTCGGTCGTGGCGGCGGAGATCCGTCGTCTGGCCGATTCCGTGACGGAATCAACGGTTGAGATCGAGAACAAGATCAGCGAGATCCAAAACGCCATCAATCGTCTGGTGCTGAATGCGGAAAAAGGCGGGGAGAGCATCAAAGCGGGCGCCAGGGCCTGTAAAGTGAGCGCCGAGCATCTGAACGACATTGTTGTCACCGCGGAGCAAACGTCCACGGCGGCGCTGCAAATCTCCCTGTCAACACAACAGCAGAAAACGGCTAGTAATCAAGTGGTTATGGCGCTTCGTGAAATTGTTGTCGCCAGTAATTACACGTCGCAATCCATCAAAGACATTTTGATCGTGAGTCAGGATATGACGCAGCTGTCGAAAGCGCTGAAAGAGGCTTCGACGTCATTTACTTTGACGGATATGGATGCCTGACATGAATAGCGGCAACATTCGGGTGCTGATCCACGATCTGGGCAGCGTGTCGCGCAACGAGCTGGTTAGAAAACTGGAGGAGCACTCGCATATAAGGGTTGTGGGGCAAGCAGCCCACCGTAGGCAGGCGATTCGACTGTTACAACAGTTGATGCCTGACCTGTTGATCCTGACGCTGGATACGTCGACGGCAGATAACGTTGAGATCGTTGAAACCATTATGGCGACCAGTGCCATCCCAATTCTCGTTCTGCGCTATTTCCCTGAAAACCAGTGGGATGATGATTTCATTTCCCGCGGTGCGCTGGCGGTATTGCACCACAGCAGTGGCGCTCCGTTGTCGAGTGAAGTGCTGCATCGCAAAGTAGAATTGCTGGTTGGTGTAAAAGTGATTCGTCATATCAAAGGATTACGCTATCCCACAGAGCAACGCGTGCCGGGAACTCACCCGGCAATGGATGCCGAAAAGACACCAGAGGACTGGCCTTTTGTACTGGCGATAGCCTGTTCTACCGGCGGGCCACAGGCGCTGAGCAAACTATTGCAGGAGTTGCCCGGTACATTCCCGTGCCCGGTGTTGATTGCACAACACATTGCCGACGGTTTTGCCAAAAACATGGTGCACTGGCTGGACAGCGTGACTGAACTGAAGGTTCGACTGGCGCAGGAAGACGATCGTGTGGAAGCAGGGTATGTGTACATATTGCCGCCCGAACAGCATCTGATCGTCAAAACAAACCAACGGCTGGCCGCGATCCCGAGACAGGAAAGTGATGTGTATCACCCCAGTTGTAATCTGCTGCTGGAGTCTGTTGCTGAAGTCTTTCGTGAAAAAGCTGTTGGGCTGATTATGACGGGAATGGGCAGCGATGGCTGTCGTGGTATTGAACTGATTTTCCGGCGGGGAGGAAGGACGCTGGCGCAGGATGAAGAAAGTTCTGTTGTTTTCGGTATGAATAAGAACGCAATCGACAAACAGCTTATCCATCGCACAATCCCGTTGGATGACCTTGCGAAGGTTCTGCTTTCGATGGCTTTTCACGGGCATGTTGAGAGTAAATTGCCATGATACCCAATCTCCCCGATTATGCCCGGTTGATCAAAGACCGGGTGGGTTTGCACTTTGATAATGCGATGGAAGCGTTGCTGGAATCGGCGCTGAGTCGGCGTATGGCCGAGCTGGGAATCAGCAATTACTATGAATACTATGAACGGCTGCGCATCTCTCAGGATGAGTTTGATAGCTTTGTTACGCTGATTACAATTAACGAAACGTATTTTTTTCGTGAAAGCGACACGCTGGATCTCATCTGCGACAAATGGGTGCCCCGCCTTCTGCAACAGCGTAGCGGCCCGGTGCGTATTCTGAGCGCGGGATGTTCATCCGGCGAAGAAGCCTACTCGCTGGCAATCAAGCTGCATGAAAAGTACCAGAACGGGATGGCGCAGCAGGTTGAAATCTACGGTTGTGATATTGACCCGGTGATTCTGGCAAAAGCCAGAAATGCCTGTTATTCCAGCTACTCGTTTCGTGGTGTCGATCCGCTGATTCAGCAGCGCTATTTTACCCGGACAGGTAATCTGTTCCGTCTGCATGATGAAATCCGCGAGAAAGTCTCATTTCATCGCACCAACATTATCAAAGAGCAGTTACTGCCTGAAGTTGACATTATTTTGCTGCGTAACGTGTCTATCTATTTCGATACGCCGACACGCCGCGAACTGCATGGCAACCTGCTTAAGATGCTGCAGCCGCAGGGAGCCTTGTTCTTTGGCAACGCGGAAACGCTGGCCAACAATTTCGATATTCTGAAGCTTGAGCAAGAAGAGGGCATTTTTTATTTCTGCCATCATCGAGAAGCTCCTAAAGTCGCTCCGGTGCCCCGCGTCGCGGTACGCGTCCCGCTTCCTCGCGCCCCCGTGGTGTGTGAACCTCCCGCACCCACGGCGCAGCAATGTGATGACTGGTTGAAAAAGGCCCGTGCCTGCCTTGATGAGAAGTGTTTTTCCGAAGCTGAAGCGTGTATTGCCTGCGTATTACGCAACGATCCCCGCAACCAGGATGCGCTGCTGATTCAGGGCGTGATTGCACTGGAGCAACGAGAGTTTTCCCAGACGGCCGGAAATGCGCAAAAGATCCTCGCGCAGGATGAATGGTCGGCAGAAGCAAAAATGCTGCTCGGTCTGGCGATGATGTGGCAACACCAAACGCAACAGGCCATCGCCTGGTTTAAACAGGTGGTCTATCAGGAACCTGGCTACTGGCCTGCACACTATTATCTGGCTGAAATGTATCGGCAAAGCGAGCTTCGCCAGCCCGCTCAGCGTACATATCGCGTGGTGATGCAATTACTTAACGACGAAATGAACAATCCTTCAACGGTTTGTCGTCTGCGTTTGCCCATGGTATTTCCTGGAAATACGTTTCGTTTTCTTTGTGAACATCAACTGGCGCAATTCGCCCATCAAAACGGGTAAAAAGAACGATTATGGCTATCGATCTGAAAAAATTCGTTCTGCGTTTTATTGATGAAGGGAGAGGTCATTTGCAGACGATCAGCGAGGGCGCGTTTTTGCTCTCCGCTGATGAACATACTGACGCATGGATTGGGGAAATGTTTCGGGCCGCGCATACTCTGAAGGGGGGCGCGAGGATGCTGAAACTGCAAAGCATTGCTGATGTCACGCACCACCTTGAGGACGTTCTTAGCGAACTGCGGGATAAGAAACTGACGCCTGACAGGGCGCTTGGCAATCTGATCCATGAGTCCGTGGAGTATCTTTCCGGTCAACTCACCCAGCTTTTTGTCAGTGACGGAGATAATCAACTCCCCCCGGCAGATGCGAGTTTATGTGAACGCCTTGCCAGCGCCAGCCGCGGGGAGGCTGTCACATTGGTTGTCGAGGCGGCGGGACCTGCGGAAAAACCGCTTCCTCCGACAGCGACTCCGGTACCCGTGCCGACGATCACTGTGGATTCAGGTATAAAACAGGCTGATTCAGTACGGGTAAAGCTGAATAAACTTGACGACCTGATCGACATTCTTGGGGAAGTGCTTGCAGGTCATGACCGCCTGGAACAGCAGATACAAAATCTGAGCCAACTGGTGCCCCGGTTGTTAGGGCTTAGCGCAGAACAGTTGCGTCAGCAGATCCATGATTTCAGCGCTCAACTGAAAGAGAGCGTTCAGGTTCAACATTTGCAGATGTATGAACTGTACGACGTGGCGGCGCGGATCCGTATGCTGCCGCTGTCCACCCTATTTGAGCCGATTTCACTGCAGGTCAGCGAACTGGCCTCCACGCTGAACAAACAGGTCGTTTGCCGCTTTGTAGGGGGCGAAGTGGAAATCGACCGGCAGCTTATTGACCGGCTATCGGAGTCACTGACGCATTTGCTGCGTAACGCGGTCGATCACGGTATTGGTGAAATTGATGAGCGGCTGGCGCTGGGGAAATCGACGCGCGGCACCATCACCATCAGTACGCAACAGGACGGAAGCGGAATATTACTGCGCGTCGAAGATGACGGGCGTGGCCTGAACTATGAGGCGATCAGCGCAAAAGCGGTCAGCAAAGGTTTGGTTCCTGCATCAATGGCCGGGCAACTCTCTGAACAAGAGTGTAATGAGCTGATTTTCCATCCCGGTTTTTCCACCAGCAAAATTGTCTCAGAGCTTTCCGGGCGTGGCGTAGGCCTTGATGTGGTGCGCAAAACGGTGGTCACCGACCTGCAGGGGGATTTGCAGGTACATAGCCGGCAGGGGGTCGGGACGTGCTTTAGCCTGCGTCTGCCCGTTTCGCTGGCAATGATGCGTATCCTGCAATTTGAAGAACAGGGCCACCTGTTCGGACTGGCCGCTCAGTATGTGGTTGAGGTGGTGGAATGCACCCCCGAAGGGATTAACGACATTGCCGGGCGACCCGCCATCATTTTGCATAACGAGTTTATTCCGGTGATTTGTGCCGGTGCTCTGCTAGGTATTCACGATCGTCAAAGCAGTGCCCCACCGGCAGGGCAACGATTAATCGTGGTGCAGAACCAGTACAGCAAAATGGCACTACGCGTTGATAAGCTGCTCGATGAACGCAAGATGATGATCAAGCCGTTGCCGAAGCATATGCAGCAGCAATCGCTGGTGTCCGGGATGGTACAGACCCCTGATAACCAACTGGTCAGTATTCTGCAGGTCCCGGCGCTGATGGCGATGGCGCAACAATCACGGCAAACCAGCACTCCTGTGCAGCCAGTCAGTGTCGCGCAAGATGCCTGGCACGTGCTGGTGGTCGATGACTCACTCAATACCCGCGAGATTGAAAAGAACGTGCTGGAAGCGCATGGCTATCAGGTCACGCTGGCAGAAGATGGGTTATCGGGTCTACAAAAAGCAAAATTGACCCAGTTTGATGCTGTGCTGACGGATGTCGAAATGCCGTTTATGGATGGTTTCACCTTCACCAAATCGCTGCGTGGAGAGAAAAACTATCAGCACACGCCAATTATCATCGTGACCTCCCGCGCGAAGGAAGAAGACCGGCGACGTGGCATTCAGGTGGGGGCGGATGCTTATATTGCCAAAGGCGACTTCGAGCAGGACAGCCTGATTAAAACTTTAAAAATGCTTTTGTGCTGATAGCGCAAAATCGAGAGAGAAGATGCGAATTTTATTAGTTGATGATGATCTTTTTGCAGCTGAACTGGCATCCGTTTTTTTAGAAATGGATGGCTACGATGTGGTGATCGTGGAAAGTGCCATCTCCGCCTTAGCGTGCCTGGACTCGGATAACAATATCGACCTGGTGATCAGCGATCTGCATATGCCAGAGATTAGCGGTTTAGATTTACTGGCGCTATTACGCGCACAGGAGTGGTCTAAGCCCTTCATTTTGCTGAGCGCAAATGAGGTCACGGGCAGCGACGTTCCGTACGACCGTTGGGTGAAAAAAGATGAGAACCTGGCGGAAAATCTGGGGGCTGCAGTGAATGCGCTACTGCAACCATCTGCGGTTACTGAATAAGTCTACACGTACGATGAAACAAGAAAATAAGCACTTAGCGATGGCTGCTGCGCAGGAAAAAATAGCGCGTCTGCGACAGGGATTTTTACGCCGCATCCCCGACATGTTGGCCCAGTCGGAAAGATTACTCGTTCAACTGGTTGCAGAGCCCAGCGAGTCTTGCCGTAAACAACTGCACATACTGCTGCACAGCATTCACGGGTCTGCCGGTTCTTTTGGTTTTACGCCTCTGGCGAACGCAGCCGCAGAAGGGGAGAGTTTACTCGCGGAGCTGGAAGCGGATCAAAGTAAGATTCATTACGATGAAATGCGGCGCATTATCCGGTGGCTGTATACCCTGACCCAGGAGCAGTTGAATCTTGAACACCGTATCAGCGATACGGACTTCAAATTACCGATCTCTTCCCCGCGCGCAGAAGAGGGATACGCTCGTCGGGCCGATAAGCCAATCTACCTGTGCGATGATGACATTGACCAGGTTGAGTTGCTCGCCACGCAACTACGCTGTTTCGGTTTTACCTGCCATGTGTTTGCTAACACGCAGGATTTTACCCAGGCGGTGCTTTCACAGCCGCCTTCGGTGGTGATTATGGATGTCAGCTTTCCGGATAACGCCTACGGTGGCCCACTGACAATGTCAGACCTCAAGCAGAAAGTCGGCACCGCTTTCCCGGTACTGTTTCTCTCCTGTCACAGCGATTTTAAAGCGCGGATCAACGCCATTAAATCCGGGTGTGATGGCTACTACGTCAAACCAGCCTCGATTACAGATTTAGTACAGGAACTGCATCGCTTAACCCAGCCGTCGCTGAAAAAACCCTATCAGGTGCTGCTGATCGATGACGAGCCGGCGGTGGCGCAATACAACGCGGAAATGCTGCGTATCGCCGGAATGGAAGTGCATGTACTGGAAAAACCACAGTATTTACTGCATGTGCTGAATGCCCATCCCATCGATCTGGTGCTGATGGATTACCACATGCCGGAATTTAGCGGGGCGGAGCTGACTAAGCTTATCCGCCAAATCCCGCAGCATATTGGCCTGCCTATCGCCTATCTCTCCAGCGAGACGAACAAGAGTGAGCAGCTTGGTGCGATGAGCATCGGCGCTGAGGATTTTATTCTTAAGCAGGCGAATCCAGAAGAGCTTATCCGTGCCGTCTCGATCCGGGCGGAAAGAATGCGAACCCTGCGCGCCCGCATGTCGCAGGACAGCCTGAGTGGGTTATACAACCACTCGACAACCACACATTTTCTCAAAAGTGCGATTGCCGAGTCGAACTACAGCGGTCACCCGTTTTGTCTGGTAATGGTCGATCTGGATCGCTTTAAAAGCATCAACGATACCTACGGCCATGCGGTTGGCGACCAGGTCATTGTCGGCATTTCACAGCTGTTTTCCCATCGCTTACGCAGTACCGACATCGTGGGGCGCTACGGCGGGGAGGAGTTTGTCATCATTATGCCTAACACTACGAGTGAGAAGGCTGCACGGGTAGTTGAGCGCTTGCGCAAGGATTACGAGCAGGTCGCATTCTCTGTTAATGATGCCAGTTTTCACAGTACCTTCAGCGCGGGTATCGCACAGTGGCAGTTTGGCGACAGGCTTGAAACGCTACGTGAACGTGCCGATCAGGCGCTATATGCCGCGAAGCAGAATGGCCGTAATACCTTCCGCATTGCCGAGTAAAAGGAGAAGAGATGAGCCAACAGCTGGAACAAATTCTCGCGCTGAATCATGGTGAAAAACCGGAGTGTGAAAGCGTTGATGAGCCGCAGCGTACGCTGGTGCTATTTCAACTGGCGGGTAATAACTTTGCATTCTACGGGGCACAGATAAAAGAGATCCTTGCGGAACGGCCTATTTCCTGGGTTCCCTGCTGTGCGCCGATGCTCGAAGGTGTCATCAACTATCGTGGGCGAGTGGAGTCGGTGATGAGACTGGACAGCCTGATCGACAAACCTGCGGCTAACGCGGCAGGTAAACGCACGATTCTGATTGGCTGCTCAGAGAAAATGCAAAGCGGTATTTTGATCGACAAGCTTATTGATGTGCTGGATGTTGTCGAAAGCCAGATTCACTTGCCGGGGGATTCACTGCCTCCGGCGCTACAAACCATTGCGGTTGGGGTCGTGAATGTGGCGGAAACCTGGTTTACGCTGCTCGATCTGAATCTGGTTTTTGATCGCTATCAGGAGACCAGCGGGTATGACGCCTCCCATTAATCTGGCTGCGGTACGCATTCGCCTGGGAACGCAGGATTTTTATATTCCGGCCAGTCAGGTCGGGCGCTGTTTGCTGGTGACGCAAGCTGCGCCGGAGATCCCGCGTTTTAGCCGATGGCTTGGTATTGCTGATGAACCGCAGCAGGGCTGGCATTTGCATCTGTTTGTTCCAGCCAGCGGCGTAGAAACCGGCTGGTACTTATGGGGGCAACTGGAAAATGTCATGTTATCCAGCGACACCATTTTTGCCGTACCGCCGCTGTTGGCTCATGGCTGTCGTCTGCCGGCGCTACGCGCACTGGTGGGGAGTGAGGCATTTAGCCCGCTTTTAAGCTGGTGTTGATACTCATGCAGAGTGGCACGGCGTTTTACAACTGCATGATTTATTATATCTGTAAATCTTGTTTTTTATTATTTTTAATCCTGCTCACCTTCTCATTGTGTTATTTACGTTTCATTACATAAGTAGTGATTTATTTAAAAGTCAACATGCTGACTTTATTTCATTGGCAAACTCTGATGCGTCACATTTTTAAATTATTCTGAGTAAGGGACGCTGTCAGGATGATTTAAATCACTTTATTTATTCCTTATTTATTCAAAATGGCCTGGCGATTCTCCACATTAACAAGGAAATGGATATGAGTTTACCTTCCCAGAATAATAAGGTAGGGCCGGGCGCTTATTTTGCTCTGGCATTCGCCGCAGTATTTTTCTCTGGATTACTTGGCGGAAAAGAGTGGTACGGCGTATTTGATTTCACCACCCTGAATGGTGCATTTGGCAAAGTGGTCAGTAAAGCGAGCCTGGAAGGCGAGACGCTGACCACGGCGAGCAGCGCGTTTCGTGGCACCGGCGGTCACGGTGCGATGGATGGCTTCCTTTTCGCATTGGGACTGATTCCTGCCGTTATGTTTGCTCTGGGCATGATCAATGTGCTGGAGCATTACGGCGCTCTGCGTGCGGCGCGTCGTCTGTTAACCCCTTTGTTGCGTCCGCTGATGGGGATCCCCGGGAATACCGGACTGGCGCTGATTGGCAGCTTGCAGAGTACAGACGTTGGTGCGTCGTTAACGCGTAACCTCGCTGATGAAGGCGAAATCACGCAGAATGAGAAAGACATTTTTGCTATGTTCCAGTTTTCCGCTGGGGCCATGATCACCAACTTCTTCTCCTCTGGTGCAATCCTGTTCACGCTGATGGCCGTAGACGGCACCCCAGCCGTGCCTGCGTCTATTGGCGCATGCGTTGCTGTGATGTTCATTATGAAAATTGTTGGCGCCAACATGATGCGCCTGGTCCTGACGTTCACCAGTAAAAAAGCCGAATCAACTGTTGCGGGAGAAGCATCATGAGCGCACCAACTTCTAATCCTGTTATTACCGATGTGTTTGTCGAAGGTGCCCGCAAAGGTTGGAATATTGCGACAACCAGCACGCTGCCGAACGTTGTAATGGCCTTTATCATCATCAAAGCGCTGGAGATCACCGGTGCGTTGAAAGGGCTTGGCATGGTATTCGCACCGCTGATGGGGCTCTTTGGTCTGCCCGGCGAAGCTGCTGCGGTGTTGATTGGCGGATGGATGTCGATGGGCGGAGGTATCGGTGTCGCTATTGGTCTGTTTGATAAAGGTATTCTGACCGGTGAGCATCTGGCGATACTTGCCCCGGCGATTTATCTGATGGGCTCACAGGTGCAGTATCTGGGCCGTATTCTCGGGGTGATTGGCACTAATGCTAAACGTATTCCCCTGATGATTATTATCTCCGTTCTGAACGCTTTTTTAGCGATGCTGCTGATGCGCATTATTCTCTGATAAGGAAATACCATGGATTTGGAAAAGTACATTGATGAACTGCAAACGCTGGTTAACATCGACTGCGGAACGCAAACGGTCGCAGGTGTTGCCCATGTTGCTGCGGTGATGCGCGAGCTCTGGCAGCAGGAAGGCTGGCAAACAGAGATGGTTGATTTAGGCTGTGCGGTTGGGCCAGCGCTACTGGCGACCAATAAACCTCATGCGACAGAATATGATGTGCTGCTGGTCGGCCATCTGGATACCGTTTTCCCGGCGGGAACCGTGGCTGAACGGCCGATGAGCCGTGATGAAAATCGCCTGTACGGACCAGGCGTCTCCGATATGAAAAGTGGCTTGCTGAACATCGTCTGGGCCATGCGTACCTTGCCCGCGGAGCATCAGGCACGTTTATCTATCGCCGTCGCCATGAACCCGGATGAAGAGACCGGTAGCGTTCACTCCAGCGAATGGATTGGTGGACTGGCGAAACGTGCGCGTTGCGTGCTGGTGTGTGAGTCTGCTCGGGCAGACGGTTCGCTGGTGAAAGCGCGCAAAGGCGTGGGCGGCTATCAACTGACCTTTGAGGGGGTAGCAGCGCATGCCGGTAATGAACCGGAAAAAGGGCGCTCTGCCATAACCGCTTTTGCTCATAGCGTCCTGGCGATTAACGCGTTGGCTGACATAGCGCGTGGCACCACGCTGAACGTGGGGGTGGTGCAGGGCGGAAGTGCGGCGAACGTAGTGGCGGCGAAGCTGCATGCGGAACTGGATGTGCGTTTCTGGGAAAACGAAGAATATGATCGTGTGCATCAGGCGCTTCAGTCTCTTTGTCAGCAAGGTTTCCTTGAGGGCGTGACGACTACGCTCACCCGCGTAAGTCATAAACCTGCGATGGCGGCGAGCGAAGACACGCAACACCTGATGACTCTGGTTGAACGCGCCGGGCAGGAAGAGGGAATTGCGGTAACCTGGCAGGCTGTTGGTGGTGGCAGCGATGCGAACCTCACGGCGGCGTTAGGCATACCGACACTGGACGGACTGGGACCCATCGGTGCAGGTTTTCATAGTGCAGATGAGTGGCTGGATATTGCCTCCATCGAACCGCGAATTCGTTTATTAAAACGTATCATCACGATGTTGTAATCTACGGCTAATATAGCCTCCTGCAGGAGGCTATATTAATGCTATGGTTATTTATCAACGTCAAAAATATTAGCTAACAT
>NZ_JANEWM010000008.1:0-106269 GCF_028069825.1 Citrobacter sp. Igbk 14 | reverse complement strand
TAATTAAGTTATAAAAAACAAATACCATAACTCAACCGAAATTTATCACATGGTACTTTTTCAAACCTGAATTCAAAACCAGAGAGTACCATCAAAAATTCCATTGAAAAAACCGTGCTTCCCGTTGCTAACAGCTGCCAGAAAGTGCCAGACATAAAAACAAAAAAACCCGCAGTTACGCGGGCTTAGAGGTACTTTACTGCTTTTACGTGCAGGCTGTTGCCAGACGCGAAATCATTCCCACTCAATGGTCGCTGGCGGCTTACCGCTGATGTCATATACGACGCGGGAGATGCCGTTAACTTCGTTGATGATGCGGTTGGAAACGCGGCCCAGGAAGTCATACGGCAGGTGTGCCCAATGCGCGGTCATAAAGTCGATGGTTTCTACAGCACGCAGGGAGACAACCCAGTCATACTTACGGCCATCGCCCATTACGCCAACGGAACGAACCGGCAGGAATACGGTGAACGCCTGACTTACTTTGTTGTACAGGTCAGCTTTGTGCAGTTCCTCGATGAAGATAGCATCCGCACGACGCAGCAAATCACAGTACTCTTTCTTCACTTCGCCCAGCACGCGAACACCGAGCCCAGGACCCGGGAATGGGTGGCGGTACAGCATGTCATACGGGAGACCCAGTTCAAGACCAATTTTGCGCACTTCGTCTTTGAACAGTTCACGCAACGGTTCAACCAGGCCCATCTTCATCTCTTTCGGCAGGCCGCCTACGTTGTGGTGAGATTTGATAACGTGTGCTTTACCGGTTGCCGAAGCAGCGGATTCGATCACGTCAGGGTAGATAGTTCCCTGCGCCAGCCATTTAACGTCTTCCAGCTTCAGCGCTTCTTCGTCGAATACTTCAACGAACACGCGGCCGATGATCTTACGTTTGGCTTCCGGATCGTTCTCGCCTTTCAACGCGTCGAGGAAGCGTTGCTCGCCTTCCACGTGAATAATGTTCAGACCGAAGTGATCGCCGAACATATCCATCACCTGCTGAGCTTCGTTCAGACGCAGCAGACCGTTATCCACGAAGACACAGGTCAGGTTTTTGCCAATTGCGCGGTGCAGCAGCATTGCGGTAACGGAGGAGTCAACGCCACCGGACAGACCGAGGATCACTTTGTCATTCCCAACCTGCTCACGAATACGTGCAACAGCGTCGTCGATGATTTTTTCCGGCGTCCACAACGCTTCACACTGGCAGATGTCACGCACAAAGCGCTCCAGCATGCGCATACCCTGACGGGTGTGGGTGACTTCCGGGTGGAACTGCACACCGTAGAAGCGTTTTTCTTCATGCGCCATGATGGCGAACGGGCAACTGTCGGTGCTGGCAACGGTAACAAAACCTTCCGGGATAGCAGTCACTTTATCGCCGTGGCTCATCCATACGTCCAGCAGAGGCTTGCCTTCGGCAGTCAGGGAGTCTTCGATACCACGGATCAGCGCGCTATCGGTCTGGACTTCAACCTGTGCATAACCGAACTCACGCTCGTTAGAACCTTCAACATGTCCACCCAGTTGCATTGCCATGGTCTGCATGCCATAGCACACGCCAAAGACCGGCACGCCAGCATTGAACACGTACTCTGGTGCACGTGGGCTGTTTGCTTCGGTGGTACTTTCCGGACCACCGGAAAGAATAATACCGCTTGGGTTGAATTCGCGAATTTGTGCTTCCGTAACATCCCATGCCCACAGTTCACAGTAGACGCCCAGTTCACGTACGCGACGTGCAACCAGTTGAGTGTACTGCGATCCGAAATCGAGGATGAGAATGCGATGTTTATGAATATTGTCTGTCATTGACGCTAATTCCGAGGCAAGTGAAACAAATTCGCCCGGCATAGAGCCGGGCGCGGAAACTTATCAGGAGCCCATGCGGTAGTTAGGGGACTCTTTGGTGATGGTCACATCGTGAACGTGACTTTCCTGAATACCCGCACCGCTGATACGGACAAATTCAGCCTGAGTACGCAGCGCGTCGATAGTACCACAGCCGGTCAGACCCATACAGGAGCGCAGGCCGCCCATCTGCTGGTGAATGATCTCTTTCAGGCGACCTTTATACGCCACACGACCTTCGATACCTTCCGGAACCAGTTTGTCAGCAGCGTTATCGCTCTGGAAATAACGGTCAGAAGAACCTTTGGACATCGCACCCAGGGACCCCATACCACGGTAAGACTTGTAAGAACGCCCCTGGTACAGTTCGATTTCCCCCGGAGACTCTTCGGTACCTGCCAGCATAGAACCCACCATGACAGCAGCAGCACCTGCAGCAATCGCTTTAGCAATATCGCCAGAGAAACGAATACCGCCGTCGGCGATAACCGGAATGCCTGTCCCTTCCAGTGCTGCAACCGCATCAGAAACGGCGGTAATCTGCGGAACACCCACACCGGTAACGATACGGGTAGTACAGATTGAGCCAGGACCGATACCGACTTTAACCGCGCTACAGCCTGCTTCGGCCAGAGCGCGCGCGCCTGCCCCCGTAGCAACGTTACCGCCGATGATCTGCAGATCAGGGTATTTTGCACGTGTTTCGCGGATACGCTGCAGAACGCCTTCAGAGTGGCCATGAGAGGAGTCGATCAGCAAAACATCAACACCGGCGGCAACCAGCGCATCAACACGCTCTTCATTACCTGCGCCTGCACCAACCGCAGCACCCACGCGCAGACGACCATGCTCATCTTTACAGGCGTTAGGTTTACGTTCTGCTTTCTGGAAATCTTTTACGGTGATCATGCCGAGAAGATGGAAGCTTTCATCAACAACCAGCGCTTTCTCAACACGTTTTTCGTGCATTTTTGCAAACACAACATCACGCGCTTCACCTTCGCGTACGGTTACCAAACGCTCTTTCGGCGTCATGTAAACGCTAACCGGCTGGCTGAGGTCGGTCACAAAGCGTACGTCACGGCCAGTGATGATACCGACCAGTTCGTTGTCTTCCGTTACAACCGGGTAGCCTGCAAAGCCATTACGCTCGGTCAGTTCTTTCACTTCACGCAGCGTGGTGGTTGGCAGTACGGTCTGCGGGTCGGTCACCACGCCAGATTCGTGTTTTTTCACACGTTTAACTTCTTCGGCCTGGCGCTCGATGGACATGTTTTTGTGGATAAAACCGATGCCGCCTTCCTGAGCCAGGGCAATTGCCAGGCGTGCTTCCGTCACGGTGTCCATTGCCGCAGAGAGCATAGGAATGTTCAGGCGAATGGTTTTCGTCAACTGCGTGCTGAGGTCAGCTGTATTCGGCAGAACGGTAGAATGAGCGGGAACGAGGAGGACGTCGTCAAACGTCAGGGCTTCTTTAGCGATACGTAGCATGGGCAATATCTCACCTGGGAGGTTATTAAATATTGCCGCGGCATTATACAGAGCGTAACCGATTGCATCCACACTTTTTTGCAAAAAAACCTTGCGCTCCTCTGTGAGCATGTTACTTTCGATTGAATAACCTGCTGATTTAGAATTTGATCCCGCTCACATGTTATCCTCTCAAACCACCTCAATTTTTACCGTAAGCCGCCTAAACCAGACGGTTCGTCTGCTGCTTGAGCAGGAAATGGGACACGTGTGGATCAGCGGCGAAATCTCGAATTTCACCCAGCCCTCGTCAGGCCACTGGTATTTCACGCTTAAAGATGACACCGCCCAGGTACGCTGCGCAATGTTCCGCAACAGTAACCGCCGGGTGACCTTCCGCCCGCAGCATGGACAGCAAGTGCTGGTACGCGCCAACATTACGCTGTACGAGCCGCGCGGCGACTACCAGATAATCGTCGAGAGCATGCAGCCTGCGGGCGAAGGTTTGTTACAGCAAAAATATGAACAGCTGAAGGCCAAATTACAAGCTGAAGGGTTGTTCGATCAGCAATACAAACAACCGTTGCCCTCACCGGCCCATTGCGTCGGGGTGATCACCTCGAAAACCGGGGCTGCGCTGCATGATATCCTCCATGTTCTGAAGCGTCGTGACCCTTCCCTGCCCGTGATAATTTATCCAACCGCCGTGCAGGGTGATGACGCACCCGCCCAGATCGTACGCGCCATTGAACTGGCTAACGCACGTCAGGAGTGCGATATCTTAATCGTCGGCCGTGGCGGCGGATCGCTGGAAGATTTATGGAGCTTTAACGACGAACGCGTGGCGCGGGCAATATTTAACAGCGCCATACCGGTTGTTAGCGCCGTCGGCCATGAAACCGATGTCACTATCGCTGACTTCGTCGGCGACTTGCGTGCGCCTACGCCGTCTGCGGCTGCCGAAATTGTCAGCCGTAATCAACAAGAGCTGCTACGCCAGATTCAATCTGTACAGCAACGCCTGGGAATGGCGATGGATTACTACCTTGCCAACCGTACCCGTCGCTTTACTCAGATCCATCATCGCTTGCAACAACAGCACCCTCAGTTGCGTCTGGCACGCCAGCAGACCTCACTTGAGCGTCTGCGTCAGCGGATGAACCTCGCCCTGGATAATCAACTAAAACGCGTAGCATCACGTCAGTTGCGTATTACCCAGCGATTGAACCAGCAAAACCCGCAGCCTCGGATTTATCGTGCCCAGACGCGTATTCAGCAACTGGAACATCGTCTGGCACAGAACATTCGTACACGGCTGAGCGATCAACGTGAACGTTTCGGCAATACGGTGACGCATCTGGAAGCTGTCAGCCCGTTAGCCACGCTGGCGCGCGGCTATAGCGTGACCACAGCCAGCAGCGGCCAGGTACTAAAACAGGCCAGGCAGGTAAAAGCAGGTGATGTCATGAAGACACGACTGGAAGATGGCTGGGTGGAGAGCGAAGTCACGACTGTAACCCTGCAGAAAAAGTCACGCGCCCGTAAGGCGCGTTAAGTTTTCCTACTCCACGCAGGTGGCAAAACCAGCTGTTTTCTTAGCGTCGATATACGAATTCACCGAGCCATTGGTCTGGTTAACGCCGCAATAGTTACTGCCGCACTTGGTGCCCGACAGATAGGCATAGCTTGATGTCGATGGCCACCCTGAGCTGCTGAAGACGAAAACCAGTGCTTTCAAATCATCCAGCGACGCTGCCTGGCTCAGGCTACCGCACTGCGCCGCTAAATCCCATGTACTGGTATCCACCGTATGTGCCAACGCCCACTCTTCTTTGTTGAGTAAAATAAATAACGGCGGTGTTACGCCTGAAGGCAACTCTGCCACCAGCAGCGGGCGATGTAACATTTTACCGTTAGCGCTTACTGTATCAGGCATATGTCCCCAATAATGAGCCTTATCAGTATCCGGGCTGGTTGGTACCGTGAAGATGGTATCCAGCGACGATTGCAGCCGGGTATCGCTCACTAATGTCGCAGTCAGCGTTGTTTTCAACCCCAGGCTCTTGTCCTGACTTAGCGTAAAGGTTGCCTTGCCATCCGTGCCGGTCGTTCCTGTAAAAACACTGGCGGCAGTTGTCATATCGCTGATATCACTTGCTGGAGTCAGTTCTCTGAGAACAAGGTTGTCACCTCCCATATCAGCTTCTACATCACCATCAGTAATCACTACGCCCGCCCGGTTCGTCGAATCGCTACGAGAAAGTGTGAAACTCGCACCCGACACCGGATTACCACTACTGTCTTGTACGGTAACCGTTAATGGCATGGCATCGCCTTTTTCTGCCACGGCGGCATCTTTTTCCGCCTCCATCGCCGTTGAGCTCAACGTAATCGACGATGCCGTTATACGGGGATCAACCAGACACACCTGCGCAGCCGTGGCACCTGAGCTACTTGTTGAACTGTTACCACCACTGTTCAGCTGAACAAACTGATAATTCCCGGTGCCTGCCTCGCGATCGGCCGCCCACCAGAATTTATTTGCCCCAACCGGCCAACCGTAAATCGTCCCGATACCACCGGAAGTCCTCATGTTATCGATATACAGCGTTTGCATATCAGCCACCAGCGGCTGATAGGCTAAATCGCAGCCTGTTGCACCCGCTTCCTGTGCCTTTGCCGCAGTAACCAGCGGCCAGACTTCGTTGTTATAGGTATATGTTGAACTGTACGATGACATCTCTGCGGCCAACAAAGGACGGCGGAAGGTCACTCCCGCGCTATTCGTCGCCGTTTCCGGCATGTGGCCCCAGTAATTTGCTTTATCCGTATCCGGGCTGGTCATCACGGTGAACACGGCAGGTAATGACTGTCTGCTCTCACTCAGACCATCGATCGTCGCCTGCAGCGGCGTGATAAATCCCGCACCGTTATCCTGACTGATGTCCAGCGTCAACGTCCCATCATCCCCGGTAACCGTATAATATTCGGCGCTGCTGGTACGCCCTTCTTCATGGTTAATCTGCATCATGGCGGCATCGCTGCTGTTGATGTCTTTACTGGCACGTCCTGTACTCTCGCCTCGCGCAAAAATCACTGGTGTATTTCCGACAGGATTGCCCTGCGCATCCAGCGTCGTTATCACCAGCGGAATAGTTTCACCCACCCTGGCTTTAGCGTACCCCTCACTCGCGATATACAGCGATGATGTCAGCGTGAGCTGTGTCGCGACGGTATGCGCATTTTGCAAGCAGGAAAAATAGAGTTTTTCACTCCAGAGTTGCGAAGTAATGCCGTTATCTCGGAGATTGAGCGATTTCACATACCGGTTTTCACTGCTTCGGCTGAGATCGACCGTGCTGTTTTGATAGTTTTTTTCATCCAGTGGCCACCCCTGCTGTGTATTCATTGCCCCGCCCGGCCAGGCCTCATAGAGCGACTGCAAATCGGCAAGAGCCGGGACATATTCAGCACCACAGATGTTGGTAATGCCATGATAATCTGCGGTTCCCCAAGTTTCGTTGTTCTCTTTGCTGCTGCCGGCAACACTGTCAGAGATCTCAGCGAGCAACAGCGGGCGCTTGAATACTGTACCGTTAGCCGCGGTCGTCGTTTCCGGCATATGTCCCCACATCGCTGCTTTATCGCTGTCCGGGCTGGTTGCGACGGTAAAAATAGTATCGATACTGTCACTCACGCTGGCATTGTCGTACAGCGAAGCGGTAATCGCGACTTTCGTTCCGTGTGTGTTTGGACGGGTAACATTGATGATTTTGCTGCCGTCTGCGCCCGTCAGTCCGCCGATTTTGGTAGAAGTATCGTTAAGCGATTCACCATCAATCACGACGGGTGACACAATACCGTCGCCACTGCCGGCTGTATGCTGAACCCCCTGGCGGGTGTAGCCGTCTCCGCGACGCAATACAAACGGCGTATCCGGTAGCGGTTCACCGCTGGCATCTTTCACTGTGACCCTGAGTTGCAGGGTATCGCCTTTCTTCACCTTTGCAGCCTGCTGAGTATCGCTCCACTCAGTGGCATCAACCACCTCAAGGGTAATGGTGGTGGCGACAGCGTTGTCACTTGCCAGACAGCTGGTATAAATGGATGCGCTACCGTCGCTCCCCTCATTGCCGCTGGCAAGGGAGAGCGTTTTCCACGTCGTCGGGCTGGCAAATGTCGCTGACCAGTACGGCTCAGTAACTGGCCAGCCCTGGGTGTTGTGTATTGCACCATTGCTATTAGCGCTATAGAGCTCACTTAGTTGGTCAAGTCGCGGTAACCGCATTGTCGCACACCCACCGACGCCCGTATTACCGGCTGCATCGGCATGGGTAACCCGCGCCCAGGTTTCGTTATCTTCTTCCTGAGTGCGCGTTGCATTGACTTCCGACGCCAGTTTGGGGCGTTCAAACGTCAGATTACCGACGGTAATGGTATCCGCCATATAGCCCCACATCTGCGCATCTGCTGTATCGGGGCTGGTAGGAACCAAAAACTTAACGCTGCGTGATACCGGTGTAGTGATGTACGAGTTAACAGGTACAACGGTGAGTTGCGTCAGCAGTCCCACGCCCTGCGGTTGCTCTATCACTATCGACGCATTGCCCTCGGCATCGGTCATCCCTTCATAAGTCATGGATGACTCAGAAGAACCGTAGGTTTCGCCCCCCATAACCAACGCGCCGTCAGTGCTGTCGCTGAAACCTGTTGTCAGGCCGTTGCGGTTTTTACCGTGTGTCATCGTGATCGTAAATTTGGCACTCGGCACCGCCAGGTTGTTCAGCGCATTCACGGAATGGACATGCATCGTAATCGGTTCGCCCACTTTTGCTGTAGCCTGACTGAGGGTCGCATCGTCGTTGAACCAGACCTCCAGCCGGGTCACCAGTTCATTACCCGAACAACTGAGGTAGTTCGCTTCCATACCGCTGAACAGTGTATCAGCACCGTTTACCAGATTGACATGCGCGGTCTCTGTGCCATCAGTATCAGCAGAGATATAGCTATGGCCAGCTGTTGGCCAGCCATAGTTCGTCGCCATCGCATTGCCGGAATGTGCCTGATACAGCGAGTCCAGTGACAACTGCCCTGGTACCTGATTAGCACCGCACTGGTTGGTTGCCGCCGTCACCGAGTTGAAAGTAGCCCAGTCTTCGTGGTTCTCCACCGTCGAGCCCGTCTGCGCCCTCGCTTCAGACGCCAGTAACGGGCGCTTATAGATATTACCGGCTTCAACCACCCCCTGCATATGGCCCCACATCCGCGCCTGCGAGACATTCGGGCTGGTCACTACGGTAAAAATAACGTTAGCGAAAGCTTCAGTGCCGTCGGTCAGCACCACGCGCAGCGGCGTCATCACGCCAGCGCCGTTATTCTGCGTCAATTCAACGGAAAGCTGACCATCTGCACCGGTAATACCATGATAATGTTCCGGTGTCCCTGAACCTTCGATGCTCGCCAGCACCGGATTATCATTCCAGCCATAGCTCTCGCCCTCAGCTTGTGCCTGGGCATTCGTCTGCCCTTTTCGGTTCTGTTCATCACCCAGATACAGATCAAAACTGCGGTACGGTAGCGCTTCCCCCGTTACGTTATCGGTGACGGCAACCTTCATATTGATTGACTGGCCCACGTTAACCTTCGCTGCATTGGCTGTGCTGTCCATGCTATCCAGCGTAAGCGTGACAATCGGTGTCACCGCTGGCGAGGCCTTATCAACACAGCTCACCACGGAGGTGGTGCTATCTGGCTCATCAGCAACGCTACGGCTGAGCATATTGACGCCCAGATGGTTCTGGCTCAACGTCCCTGTCGAAGACGACCAGTATTCGTTGGTTCCCGCCACTGGCCACCCCAGAGAAGTGACCAGGTCGCCGCGGGCAATTTTTAACCCCATAAGCTGACGCGCATCCGGCAGAATGTCACAGTCGTTATCCGCTCCGCTCCAGGTAAACAACGCCCAACTTTCATTGTTAGCCGCCACAACCCCATTTTCGCCATCGGTTTCCGCCGCCAACTTTGGCCGTGTAAACGTGTACGTATCCCCATCAACCGTTGCACTGGCACTCTCGGTCATATGGCCCCACATATTAGCGTTGGCGCTGTCCGGGCTGGTTAACGTTGTGAAAATCACATTGATATCGGCTTTTAACGTTACGGCATTCGTGGGATAAACCGTCAGTTGCGTTTTCACGCCAGGACCATTGGTCTGCGTAACCGTGACGGTAGCCTTTCCGTTAGCATCAGTGGTACCGTGATATTCAGTGCCCGGCGTAGTCAGTTCAGTATCCCCCACGTGCACAGGTGCGTTATTGTTGACCTCTCCCTGGCGATTCAACGCATCACTACGGGTGATAACAAATGCCGTATTACCAACGGCCTCCCCCTGACAATCACGCGTAGTAATGCTCAACGTAATGCTCTCTCCAGCCTTCACCTTCGCCGCCTGCAACGTATCATCATAATGATCGGCCGAGATCGATATTGGATCGCCCGCCGCCGCTGCGATGGAAATCGGTATCTTCTGACTCAGCAACGAGACGGTATTATTAAATGGCGTGCCGGTCGTGGTTTGCAGATAGAGCGTGGTGGCGGTATCGGCATCAATTTGCGGCCAGACGACAAACTGCCGTCCAGCCATATTTTGTGCACAAAAGGTCTTATTGGCGGCAGGCTGTGGATCCAGCGGCTCGTCCGGCGTACTGGCATCTGCCCAGATGAGTTCAACGACAGGCATCTGACTTGCCCAGCGTAATGGTGGTATAGCGAAAATATCGCCTTCGGTGTCAACAGGGTTCACCAGTTGCAATGCACTCGGCGTATCATCCGTACTGAAGTCACGGGGCATCGCACTAAAGCTGACAGTGTTTGTGTCCTCCGGATTAAGCAAAACACTCCCCTGATAAACCGGAATTGTCGCACCATCGGCCTGCGGGACAGTACCGTTGATGGCATCTGTGGCACTGCTCAGTTCCTGCCAGGCCCCGCTTTTCAGCGCCGCAGAGGCGGGCAATGCCATGCAGTCAACAAACAGCAGCATAGCCAGTAAGAAACGATATATTTTGTAACAACGCAGATTGCCATCCATGAGCGATATCCACCTGTAATTTCGGGAGCTTTTTCAACACGTTTTGCTTAGCGTGCGGCTAAGCAAAACGCATGGAAAAGGCCATCCCCTTGCGGGAATGGCCTCGTTGAGTATTACTTGCGTTGGTAATCGATTGACAGTCCGTAACCCTGGACACCATCGTTGCCAAGGGTAACACCACCGCTCTCGCCGTTGTCGAATGCCGTTTTCGCCTCAGCATTGGTGACAGGAATAACCAGATCGCTGTTGTTGAAGCTTTCGTTGACGATACCGCCCGCCGCGCCAAGCTGCAGGCTGGTCCCGGTAAATTTCCAGCGATAGTTATAGCTGCTGGTAACATCTTCACCGGTATCATAAGTATTGTTGCCGTTTTTATCTTTCCACAGCAGAACTTTATAGGTGGTATTGGTTTTGAGTTTGGTGGACGTATTACCCAGCAGGTTCGCCGTTGTTCCAGACTCATAGATAGCCACTTTCACGTTATCATCAACAACCGGGCCTTCCGGAATATCATCGTCGTCCGCACCGCCGCCCGCGTTGGTGGAAAGGTCATTCAGCAGTAAGACTGTCGCGACATTCGGATCACCGGTGGTTGTGGTTGGCGTAATCTTGATACCAAGATAATAATCAGCATCATCGGCCTGGATGGTGTAGGTGTCCTGGCCCGTCGTTCCACTAATCTCTTCAGCATCCGAGCCGTCCTGGTTCTTCGAACGCACCCAAATAACAGTGGCTTTGGTGGCAGTATTGCCCTTATCCAAATCGCCTTCTGTATCACCAATCGCCCAGTTGACTGTTACCTTATCGCCAATATGGAACTGCTTATCACCGTCGCCGGAGCCAATAGTACGACTGCCGCGATCGATAGTGACAAGAACGTGGTTCTTATCGGTTTCCGCAACCTTATCTTCCGCCCGAGTGATCCACGGAATCGTCCCCTGGATAGACCCTGTGCTATCAGTCAAAATCTGCCATTGACCGCTTTTTAAATTGCCGTCCGCCGCCATTGCCGGAACCGAGCAGTATCCTGCAACCACCAGCGCCAGAGCGACCCTGGTCAATCGTCTATTAAATAATACCTGCATTAAGACTCTCCTTTTTCTTCAACAATCAGCGGTAAACTCACTGACGCTATTTCTGGCTATACATCACCCGTATGCCGTAACCCTGAACGCCATCTTCCTCATTGGCAGTAAATTTTTGTGCCGCCTCTTTATTGGTTATTGGCAGCACTAAATCTTCATTACGAGTATTGGCCAGCGCCCCGGTATGTCCGTTGGTGCTCTGCCCGATAAATTCCCACTGGTAGTCGTACCGCGTCATTTCATCCTCCACGAGCTGCTCTGACATTTGGAATACGCCATCGTTGTTTTTGTCGCGCCAGAGGACGAAACGGTAGGTATTGTTAAGTATGGGGTGGCGGTCTTCCTTGCCCGCCAGATTCGCCGGATTTACCGCTTTTAACTGATAGATGATGGCCTTGAGGTCAGTGGTGCTCTCACTCAGGAAAGTAATATCGACATAGTTGCTATCGCCATAAGCATCCTCTTTGACCTTCCAGCGGAAGGCTCCCGGCAGCGTACTCGCCAGGGTGATTGTCCCTGCAGTTTTATCGCGGCTGGTGATGAATACACAGGGTGTTGTTGTGGTGCAGGCCGTCGACCCTAATGTAACTTTGTTGTCGTTACTGTCGTACAACTCAGGAGTCATTGCCTTATCGACCAGTTCGTTGCCATTGCTGTCGGTACTTTCACCAAAAGAATCCGTTAGCAGTACCCCCATTACAACACCATCTACGCCATCTGCCAGTGCGCTGGCAGCATGGCTACGATCGGTACGATCGGCATCAGCAATATTATCGACAACGAGCTCAATCTGACGATTCTGCTGAACCGTTATTTCCGCAACGCCCGAATTCTGTTTATTGCCCTTTTCATCTTCCAGGGTAATACGTACTTTCCAGGTGTTTTGCGCTAGTCGTGCTTCTTCTGTGCTGGCATTCACCCATGCAGGAAGCACCAGATTCCAACGGTTGTTGTTGCCTTCGGTGAGCGTATTGGCTTTGACCACGGGCATAACCAACGTGCGATTCGCATTGTTTTTCGCCTGCCACGATGCCGTCACTATCTTGTAGCGATGGTTGATTAACGCGTTGATCGTCCATTTACACTTTTCCAGCCCCACTCCCGCTTCAGGCTGATCCTGGATGATGCATTCGGGGTGTTCATTGGTTGTATCCGCCTTCAGCCACAGGGTGACATCAAGAGGATCTTTCTCGCGGTACTCAAGAACAATAAAGTTATTACGATCAACAAAATCGGTACGACTCCCGATTAACGAATGTTGTGTTTTTACATTTTCCGGATCAAGTTGTGCTGCTATCGGTGTACCAAACTGATACGTCAATGAAGCACTCATACTTAAATCAGTGTTGTCTCCGGTACCCGCTTTATAATCGGTACTCAGCGTAACCAGAGGAACTGGCGTGTAGCTAAGACCAACCGTCAGTGCATGCGGATCTTTTTGCAGATTATCGGTCCCGAACAACGCCACTTCATCGCCATAATACTGTTCATAAATTAGTTTTCCGCCAAGTTGCGGATAAAAGGGTAACCACGCTTCAGTACGAACATCCCATCCCCGTGCCGGGCGTTCTTCGTAGAATTCAAAATCTTTAGAATCTTTCCAGCCTGACAGCGGATGGTAATAGTTACCGGAAAAACGCAGAAAATCGGTCCATGCTTCACTGCCTAAACCCAGTCGGCGATGACCACGCGTAAAATCGTAGTCATAAAACATGTTGCCGCCCAGTAGCCAGTTTCCAACATTCTGCCGCACACCAAACCCCAGATTACCAATAGTACGATCTTCTTTACGCTGGGCTGAAAGCTGGCTAAAAAGCAGCGTCTGCTGGTTATCATACCAGGGGACAAAATAATCCAGACTACTGCCTTCCAGATTACCCCTCTCGCCAATCGCCAGATTAGTACGCACCTTGCCATAAGGTGACAGGAGTGATTCAACGCCAGATTGTGCAGATGACGTGATTTGTCCCTGAAGATAGCTTCGGGCCTGAGATTCAAGGGCTTCTGGTGTCAGGTTATCGAACCCTTGAGTGGCAGAATTAATAAAATAGTCGGCACCTTTATCCGTATATGCTTTGCCGCTATTATCCTGTTCCGTTTTTTTCGCAGAATCGCTCGCTAAATCAGGCAATGCTGATTCACTGAGTTCTCCTGAAATAGTCGATGCATTAGCACCTGAAACTGAAATAGCCACACAAGGTAGCCACAGCAGAATAAAAATGCGCATCCATTGCGCCATACGACAACCATCCTTGAGTTCATCGCAGTGATTAATATAATATTATTTACGGTGAAAAAAAATAACAGAACCCATTTCATCATTAATATCTATTTAATATGCCAATAGATATTAATGACTCAATGAATACTGTCTTATTCAATGGTAGCAAACGTAAAAACAGACAATCAAATAAGAAGTTCTTAACTCACTTTTAATTATTTTTAATCAAGAACGCCACGCGTTTCTTAGAGATAAGCCCGTGCCCATTCTGGCAGAAATAATCGACCGCACCGCAGGCTTTTAACACCTGCAGCGGCTGATGGCACTCCGGGCAATGCGCTTCAAGCAGAATATCTTTATTACAGTTTTCGCAATATGCCACGCCGTTTTGAGGCTCCAGCGAAGTATGACAATCAGGGCAGATAATAGACATGGTGACTCCTGTACGGGGAATTCATTACTACCCTGATGTTAACACGGTGCACTTAATGTTGCCCGCGCAACTGCTGCTGTAGCATTAACAAGCGCTCCACTTCTTCCAGTCGGCGCTGCGTTGTCCGCCCGACTTCCTGCGGGCTACGTTCAAACAAACTTTGCCCCCCCAGGATATGCTCTGCCAGGCAGTGCGCATAAACCGCCCCCGCAAGACTCCAGCGCAAAACAGTATCGCCCTCAATAAGTTCCAGCACATCTTCTGCACCGCGCCGGTCATGGCTAATGATTCGCCCATCTCTCAGATACAGGCGCAGACCTTTTTGCCCTCCCGCAGGTCCCGCATATTTGTTGAGCCAGATATCCAGCGGAATACCGCTAATCTGCCCCTGAAGATGAGCTTCACCTTCTGCCGTGGTCAGGTCACCGCGGGAGATATCACGCCCCAGACGGTCTTTCGCGGTTATCACCTGCAGCACCATCTCATCACTTCCCCCGAGGTAGCGAACCGTTTCACGCAACATTGCCAGCACATGCGTACCTATATCCAGAATCACACCATCCGGGTGTCGAAGCTCGCGCGCATCCGGCTCACCGGTGGCAAAGTTGAGCGCGATAGGTTCCCCGGCGGTGTTAAACCCGCTTGGCTCCTGCAAGAATCCTTCAATTTTAACAATGTCCGAAAAGTGGGAAACCAGTGCCGGTTGTGGGTTATCGCCCAGCCACAACGCTCCGAGTTTCCCCAATGCCAGCTGCATTGCGCCATTACGCGCCATCCAGTGGTCTAGCGCCAGTACACGATCAGCGACGCCGGGTTGAACCAGCAGCATTTTCAGTTTTTCAATTTGGGAAAGCGTGGCGACAATCGGTTTTTCGACCACGATACGTGCGATGGGCGAAGCGAGCGCCTGTTCCAGCACTTCAAGATGGTGCAGGGATGCGGTGGTGATAAACAGGGTATCAAGCGGTGTTGCAAGAAGTTCAGCAAGCGATGCGCAGCGTGTCACATCTGCAGGCTGTTTTGCGGGTTGCACATCAAATCCCACACAGCGGAGTGAATCACCGAACATGTGACGTAATGCGGGCAAGTATGCCGTTTCAACCACCGCGCCAAGCCCCACAAACCCTAACAGCATACTCTTACCTCGTAGATTGAATTGCCGGAGCAGAATGCCCGCCCCGGCAATGTCGAGGTTTTATCAGGCGCTGGTAACCGGTTTAGTCTGTGCATTCTCCAGCATACGGCGTACCGGAACAATGAGGACTATCAGTACCGCAGCACAGATTATCAACGCGATGGAACAACGTGCAAACAGATCCGGCAGCATATCCAGCTGATCGGCTTTCACGTGGCCGCCGATCAGGCCCGCAGCCAGGTTACCCAGTGCACTTGCACAGAACCACAGTCCCATCATCTGACCGCGCATTCTTTCCGGTGCCAGCAGCGTCATTGTCGCCAGGCCAATCGGACTCAGGCACAGTTCACCAAGTGTCAGCATCAGGATGCTGCCCACCAGCCAGAAAGGCGAAACGCCTGCACCGCCATTATTCAGCACGTTTTGTGCTGCCAGCATCATCAGGCCAAAACCCGCTGCGGCACACAGAATACCGATAACAAATTTAGTGATACTGCTCGGGCGAATGTTCATGCTGGCAAGCTTTGGCCACGCCCAGCTAAAGACCGGGGCCAGCAGGATGATAAACAGCGCGTTAATCGACTGGAACCAGACAGCCGGGATTTCAAAATCGCCGATCATACGGTTAGTGTAGTCGTTAGCGAACAGGTTAAACGACGTTGGCTTTTGCTCAAATGCCGACCAGAAGAAGGCAGCGGAAACCAGCAGAATAAAGCAGACCAACAATCTGGCGCGCTCTTTACGGTTCAGCCCTGCAAATACAAACAGGTAGATGAAGTAGAGGGCTACGGATGCCGCAATCACATACACCAACACGCTGGCTACCGCGACCGGGTTAATCACAATCACACCTTGAGCTATCAGGGTAACAATGACTGCCACACCTACCGCCAGCGCCAACAACCACGTGCCTACGCCCTTTCTTTTGACTACCGGGCTGTTCCAGGTAGAGTCCAGCCCGACTTCGCTGTCGTAGCGCTTCATCGCCGGAACAGCAAACACGCGGAAGATAATCAACGCGACCAGCATCCCGATGCCACCGATACCAAAACCCCAGTGCCAGCCATGAGACTTAATCAGCCACCCGGAGATCAACGGAGCAATGAAGGAGCCCATATTGATACCCATGTAGAACAGCGAGAAACCGCCATCACGACGCGCATCGCCTTTTTTATACAGCGTCCCAACCATTACCGAGATACAGGTCTTGAACAGACCTGAGCCGAGCACGATAAACATCAGGCCGATAAAGAACAGGTTGTCACCCATGATGGCAGAGAGCGCAATCGACAGATGGCCAAGGGCAATCAGGATAGAGCCATACCAGACAGCTCTTTGCTGACCGAGCCAGTTATCCGCCAGCCAACCGCCCGGCAGCGCGGCAAGGTACATCGTACCGGCAAAAATACCGACAATTGCCGATGCATTTTCACGCGCCAGCCCCATACCGCCGTCATAAACGGTAGCAGCCATAAACAGGATCAGTAACGGACGAATGCCATAAAACGAAAAGCGCTCCCACATCTCAGTGAAGAACAATGAGCCGAGCGGATAAGGATGACCGAAGAACGTTCGGCTTTCTTTTTGATTAACAGAGGATTGCATAATTCTCCCGAAAAATATGTCGTGTGCTTGTAAACACCGTGATGTACGCCGGCCAGTTACGTAGCTGGTCGATTTTTTACATACGGCGAAGAGTTATTTAACCATTTGATAACCTGACAGTAGTTTTGTCTAGTACCAACCGGGTGACTTTAAGATGAAAATTCGACAATTGTCTACTTTCTTAGATTTAAACTTGGTAAAAAGCGAATAGTCATTGACAGCAAACAGACAGGTACAGACTAAAAAAGGGCGAAAAAAAGCCCGCGATTTACGCGGGCCTCTATCGCCATCAGCAAGGGTTACTTGCTTTTTTTGATGTGCTTAATCAAACGCTTACGCTTACGCATCTGCGTTGGTGTCAGTGTATTACGTTTATTCGCAAACGGGTTTTCCCCTTCTTTGAACTGAATACGGATTGGCGTCCCCATTACTTCCAGTGATTTGCGGAAGTAGTTCATCAGATAGCGCTTGTATGAATCCGGCAGGTCTTTCACCTGGTTACCGTGAATCACCACAATCGGCGGGTTATAACCACCGGCGTGAGCATACTTAAGCTTCACACGGCGACCACGCACCAGCGGCGGCTGATGGTCTTCTACCGCCATGGTCATAATGCGGGTCAGCATCGCGGTGCTAACGCGGCGGGTTGAGCTGTCATACGCTTCGCGCACGGATTCGAACAGGTTGCCTACGCCGCTGCCATGCAGCGCGGAAATAAAGTGAACGCGGGCAAAATCGATAAAGCCCAGGCGGAAGTCCAGAGTCTCTTTTACCTGTTCTTTCACTTCCTGCGTCAGGCCGTCCCATTTGTTGACGACGATAACAAGTGAGCGCCCACTATTGAGGATAAAGCCCAGCAGCGAGAGGTCCTGATCGGAAATCCCTTCGCGTGCGTCAATCACCAGCATCACCACGTTGGCATCTTCAATTGCCTGCAACGTTTTGATTACGGAGAATTTTTCTACCGCTTCGGTAATTTTACCGCGCTTACGTACACCCGCAGTATCAATCAGCACATATTCGCGTTCATCACGTTCCATCGGAATATAAATACTGTCGCGCGTGGTCCCCGGCATATCGTAGACCACAACGCGGTCTTCACCGAGAATACGGTTAGTCAGTGTGGACTTACCTACGTTCGGGCGCCCGACAATGGCCAGTTTGATGGGCAGATCCTGTGGATTGAAATCATCTTCAGGCTCTTCTTCACCGTTTTCTTCGGCTTCCAGTTTCGCCCAGTATTCCGCATCTTCATCTACTTCTTCCTGCGGCGCGACATCGTCCATCCACGGTAGCAGAACGTGTTCCAGCAGGCTAAGGACACCACGACCATGAGACGCCGCGATAGGGTAAATTTCACCCAATCCCAGTGAATAGAAATCGACAACGGCCTGATCTGGATCGAGTCCGTCAGTTTTGTTGGCAACGAGGAAGGTTGGTTTCTGGCGCGCACGCAGATGCTTGGCAATGGCTTCATCTGCCGGCATCAGACCAGCACGCGCATCCACCATGAACAGCACAACGTCTGCTTCTTCGATAGCCAACAACGACTGCTCAGCCATACGGGTTTCAACACCGTCTTCGGTGCCATCAATACCGCCAGTATCAATGCAGATAAACTCGCGGCCTTCAATTTCCGCACGACCGTACTTACGGTCACGAGTCAGACCCGGGAAATCCGCAACCAGCGCATCTCGGGTGCGAGTTAGACGGTTAAATAACGTGGATTTGCCAACGTTAGGGCGCCCGACAAGCGCGACCACAGGTACCATGTTTAAAGCCTCATTTAAAAAATCATCAGACAATGGACGCTATTTTTGCGCCATTGTTAAAAACAGTAAAACGGCCCCTGCACCAGGAGCCGTTTTTCAAAGCGAGCGGCCAGGACGATTAACGCGTAATGGAGTACAACGTACCGTCTTTCGCCTGGATCAGCAGTTTACCATCAGCAGAAACCGGCTCGGTCAGGAAACCTGAGCTGTCGACCTTCTGCTGAGCGACAAAGCGACCATCTTCAACGTTAATCCAGTGCAGGTAGCCTTCGCTATCGCCTACAACCAGGTTACCGTTATACAGAGCCGGAGACGTCAGCAGACGGTGCAGCAGATCGCTTTGCGTCCACAGCGTCACGCCGCCATCGGTCGTCAGCGCCAGCACACGGTCATTCTGATCAACCAGATAGATACGATTACCATCAACGATGAAATCATTCACCGAGCCGAGCTCACGTTTCCACATGATCTGGCCGCTGCGCAGATCCAGCGCCGTCAGGTTACCATTATAAGCCAGTGCGTAAACTACGCCATTGACGATAACCGGCGTGGTATCGACATCACTCAGACGATCGATTTCGGTTGGGCCAGTGGCCTGAGAGATACGCTGCTGCCAAATCATCTGGCCCTGCTGCATCAGTACGGCACTTACGCGACCATTATCGCCACCCACAATCGCAGCGCCAAAGGCGGTCGCCGGAGCAGATTCACCACGTAAGGAAAGTGATGGCATGTCGAGGTTCACAGTCCATTTGATGGCACCGTCAGCTTCGTTCAATGCCTGCAACTGACCGTTACTGGTATGGATCAATACCACGCCATCGCTCACCACCGGGCGAGACAACGCTTCACCGGCAACTTTCGTTTGCCATGCAGTTGTACCGTCACTGGTGTTAAGCGCATAAACCTGTGCTTTTTCGCTGCCAATATAAACATGGCCGCCCGACACGGTTACACCGCCAGAAAGCTGAGCAGATGCACGGGAGAACCAACCGTCTTTCTCACCCAGATTAACAGACCAGACTTCTTTGCCGTCGTCTGCATTCAGCGCTTTCACCACACCTGCGCGATCGGCTGCATAGACCACGTTATCCGCCAGTGCAGGATGAAGGTTAGAATAGAAATCGCCAATACCGTTGCCTACAGAAGTGCTCCAGGCAGTAGACGGAGTAAACTGGTTTTCAACCACCGGTAACGGGGACATCTTAACGACATCTTCTTCGCCACTAAACAGTGAACAGCCGCTCAATAGGGTAACGGAAAGCAGCCCTGGCAGAAGTAATTTACGCAATTGCATCGGGTCCCTCTCAGATGGACAAATTATTGATTTTCATCTGCATCATTTCGCTCAGAGCAGGAGAGGCATCGCTTTTCACACCCGCTTCCCATGCGCTACGCGCACCTTGTTTGTCGCCTTTGCTCAGCAACGCTTCACCACGCAGATCGGCCACAATTGCCGCCCACCCTTCACCTTTAATGGTATCGAGTGTTTTCAGCGCGGTATCAGCCTGCTTAAGCTGAACCTGAACACGAGCAAGACGCAGATTAAGCACCGCTTTGAGATTCTCATCGCTGGTGGCGGCCAGGCCTTGTTGTAACTGGGCCGCGGCTTTCTCTAGTTCGTTTTGGTCAACAAACTGCTGTGCCAGTTCCATTGACGCTAACGCGCCATAGGTGTTTTTGTTTTCCGCTGCAAATTTCTCTGCGGCAGGAATACTATCAGGCTTACCTGCGCTAACCGCAGTCACCGTATTTTGATATGCCAGAGAAGCAGAGCGTGCGGACTCCGTCTGATGACTGGTCCAGTAACGCCAGCCGACCAGCGCGCCAACCCCTAAAATGACCCCAACAACCAGCGCTTTGCCGTTTTCAGCAAAGAAGCGTTTTACCGCATCAACCTGGTCGTGTTCGTTCTCGTAAATTTCCACGCTGTCCTTCTCCTTAGCCCAGTAGAGTGCGCAAATGCGTGGCAACGCTATCCTGCGCTACTGCCGTTTGCTCACCAGAGCGCAAATCCTTCACTACAACGGTACCGTCAGCCACTTCGGACTCACCCAGTACCAGTGCAACGCGGGCGCCCCACTTATCGGCGCGAGCAAACTGTTTCTTAAAGTTGCCGCCACCGTGGTTAGTCATCAATTTCACACCGGGAACGTCATCACGCAGACGTTCAGCAAGCCGCATTGCGGCTGACTGCGTATCCGCACCTGACGCAACCAGGTATATATCGACAACAGGATCTGCGTTAAATTCCGGATTAACTGCCTGAACTAACAAAACAAGTCGTTCCAGACCCATAGCGAAACCTACCGCTGGCGTGGCACGACCTCCAAGTTGCTCAACCAGACCATCATAGCGACCACCTGCACAGACGGTACCCTGTGAACCCAGGCTATTGGTTACCCACTCAAATACGGTACGGTTGTAGTAGTCGAGGCCGCGAACCAGACGCTGATTAACGGTGTAGGCAATACCTGCGGATTCCAGCAGTTTGCACAACCCCGCGAAATGTTCGCGAGAATCATCATCAAGATAGTCACCCAGTGCAGGGGCATCGTTCAGCAGCGCCTGCACGTCCGGGTTTTTGGAGTCGAGAACACGCAGCGGGTTGGTGTACATGCGGCGCTTGCAATCTTCGTCCAGTTTTTCTTTGTGCTGTTCCAGGTAGGCGACCAGCGCATCACGGTAGTTAGCACGAGCTTCAAGCGAACCGATAGAGTTCAGCTCAAGGCTAACATGCTGGGAAATACCCAGTGCACGCCACCAGCGGGCAGTCAGCATAATCAGCTCAGCATCAATATCTGGGCCTTGCAGACCAAACACTTCGACACCCAACTGATGGAATTGACGATAACGACCTTTTTGCGGACGTTCGTGGCGGAACATCGGCCCGATGTACCACAGACGCTGTTCCTGATTGTACAGGAGACCATGTTCGATGCCGGCGCGTACGCAGCCCGCAGTGCCTTCAGGACGCAGGGTCAGGCTGTCGCCATTGCGGTCCTCAAAGGTATACATCTCTTTTTCAACGACGTCGGTCACTTCACCGATCGCACGTTTGAATAACGGGGTCTGCTCTACAATCGGCAAGCGGATTTCACTGTAACCGTAGCTGCCGAGCACGTTTTTGAGAGTGCCTTCAATGCGCTGCCAGATGGCGGTTTCGCCAGGCAGATAATCGTTCATGCCGCGAATGGCTTGAATGTTTTTTGCCACGTTTATTCTCTTTATGGATATAAAAATGAACCCTCAGCGCTAACCCGAATAATACGGGCGCCATGCGGGTTCAATCATACACGGGAAGCACGCCGCTTCCCATCACGTTATTATTTTTCAAGCTGCTGCACGTCAATGCGTCGCGCTTCGTCCAGGATACTCGCTTTGGCGCGAATACGGGCTTCGAGCTGCGTGATCATGTCATCGTTGTCGAGTCTGTCTTTACGCACGCCGTCTTCATACAGGCCGCTTTTCTTGTTGCCGCCCGTCACGCCCAGCGTGGAAACCAGTGCTTCACCAGGACCGTTTACCACGCAACCGATGATCGAAACGTCCATTGGCGTAATGATATCTTCCAGGCGTTGCTCCAGCGCGTTAACCGTACCAATAACGTCGAACTCCTGGCGTGAGCAGGTTGGACACGCGATAAAGTTAATGCCGCGCGCGCGAATGCGCAGCGATTTCAGGATATCAAAGCCCACTTTGATCTCTTCGACCGGATCTGCCGCCAAAGAAACGCGCAGTGTGTCGCCGATCCCTTCAGATAACAGCAGGCCAAGGCCGATCGCGGACTTCACCGAACCACTACGCAGGCCACCAGCTTCGGTGATCCCCAGGTGCAGCGGTTGATCGATCTGTTTTGCCAGCAGGCGATAAGATTCTACGGCGAGGAAAACATCAGACGCTTTCACGCTGACTTTGAACTGATCGAAGTTCAGGCGATCGAGATGATCCACATGACGCATCGCAGATTCCAGCAGCGCCTGCGGCGTCGGCTCACCGTATTTTTCCTGCAGGTCTTTTTCCAGCGATCCGGCGTTTACACCAATGCGGATAGGAATGTTTTTATCACGCGCGCAATCCACCACCATGCGAATACGCTCTTCGTTACCGATGTTACCTGGGTTGATACGCAGACAGTCGACACCGTATTCCGCCACTTTCAGCGCAATACGGTAATCAAAGTGAATATCGGCAACCAGCGGGACATTAACCTGCTGTTTGATAAGCTTGAACGCTTCTGCAGCATCCATTGTCGGTACAGAGACACGAACAATATCTGCGCCTACACGTTCCAGCGCTTTGATCTGATTAACCGTCGCTTCCACATCCGTGGTCCGCGTATTGGTCATAGACTGTACGGCGATGGGAGCCCCATCGCCGATCGGCACGTTCCCAACGTAAATGCGTGTCGATTTTCTACGTTGAATTGGAGCCTGATTATGCATTAAAAAATCTCCCGCATTGCCGTCTGTTACTGAGCCGGTGATTGTTCGGCATTAACGGTCAGACGCGCAACCTGGTTAGTTCTGATAAAACGACTCAGGTCGACAGGTTTACCCTGGAACTGAATCTGCACTGCCGCCGGAGCACCAATTTTCAGTTTGTACGGTGCCTGACCGGTCAGATTCAAATTGCCATCTTTACGCTGCATGCCGCTAAACAGTTTTTTACCGGTTGCGTCGGTCACTTCCAGCCAGCAGTCAGCGGTGAAATTCATCACCAGCGCGTTAGGATCGGCAGTCGGCGTTGTTACACCCGCCTGGTCAGTCGGCAGTGGTGCCGCTGTCGCGGGTGCAGTAGGCGTGGTCATTGCAGTATCAACATTGGCCTGAGACGGAGCCACAACGGCATTTTGATCTGCGCCAGGCGCCGGGGTCGCTGCAGTATCCGGCGTTTGAGCGGCATCAGCCACTGCGCCATCATCCGGAGCCGGCGTATTGTCCTGGCTTGCGGCAGCGCTGGTATCCAGCGGCACGCTCTGCGCGTTATCTTTACCGGCATTCAGTTCAGCGGAAGATTGATCGGCCATCGTGGTGATTTCTTCCTGCTGCGCTTTATGGTTCTGCCACCACCAGGCACCAGTCAGTCCGACAACGACAAACAGTACCAGCCAGGTAAAGGTCATTAGCCAGCCGTCACGCTTCTTGCGGCGCTTACCGAGCGAAAAACTCTGCATCGGCGCAACTTTGGCAGGGCGAATCGGAGCCTGTTTTTCCAGCCCTGGCAACAGTTCTTCTTCAGGAATATGCACCAGACGCGCATAAGAACGGATATACCCGCGCAGGAATGTTGAAGCGAGATCGGCTGGTGCCTTATCTTCTTCAATATCGCGTACCGTGGAGACCTTCAGGCAGAGTCGTTCCGCGACCACCTGTTGGCTGAATCCGAGTTGTTCACGGGCATTGCGCAGACGAACGCCGGTGGATAGTGCTTCATTTTTGTCGTGCGTGGCTTCAGTATTCATTCGCTACAGCTGCGTAAATTTGGGTTCTGGCGCCGGCGAGCCACAATGCTCACCCACACCGCGAAACATCTGGTCAGTTAACCTTCGTCAGACAGTATAAAACGGTCAGACTATCAATGACAAAACAGCGTAAACCTGAGGGTCTAAACTCTTGTTGCACCGCTACATACTGCCTTAAAGTCGACTAAAACGCACCGTTATTATTGATCAGACGACTACAACAAAGGACCTTATGTAACTTACATTGCACTACGGTACATTATTTATACCGTAGTGCATTCGGCATCAAACGGTTTTGATATCGATAGCATCGCCCTGCATACGCTTACGCAGAGTACGCTTGGTACGGTCGATAACGTCTCCCGCCAGTTGGCCACAGGCTGCATCGATATCATCACCACGTGTTTTACGCACGATGGTCGTGAAACCATAGCTCATCAACACTTTAGAGAAACGATCGATACGGCTGTTAGAACTACGGCCATACGGCGCGCCCGGGAACGGGTTCCACGGAATCAGGTTGATCTTACACGGCGTGTCTTTCAGCAGTTCTGCAAGCTGATGAGCATGCTCAGTGCCATCGTTGATGTGATCCAACATCACATACTCGATGGTCACGCGGCCCTGGTTCGCATTGGATTTCTCCAGATAGCGGCGCACTGCCCCGAGGAACGTTTCGATATTGTACTTTTTGTTGATAGGTACAATTTCGTCACGAATTTCATCATTTGGCGCATGCAGAGAAATCGCCAGCGCGACATCAATCATATCGCCCAACTTATCCAGCGCAGGGACAACGCCTGAGGTGGACAGCGTGACGCGACGCTTGGACAACCCGAAACCGAAGTCATCAAGCATAATTTCCATCGCCGGAACGACGTTAGTCAGATTAAGCAGTGGCTCCCCCATCCCCATCATCACCACGTTGGTGATGGGACGTACGCCTGTAGCTTTCACCGCGCCGACGATTTTCGCCGCACGCCAGACCTGACCAATAATTTCCGACACACGCAGGTTACGGTTAAAACCCTGCTGCGCCGTTGAGCAGAATTTACACTCTAATGCACAACCAACCTGTGAAGAAACACACAGGGTCGCGCGATCGTCTTCCGGGATATAAACCGTTTCAACACGCTGATCGCCAACCGCGATGGCCCATTTGATAGTGCCATCAGAAGAACGCTGCTCTTCCACCACTTCCGGGGCGAGAATTTCAGCCACTTCTTTCAGTTTGTTGCGCAGCACCTTATTGATGTCAGTCATGTCATCAAAATTGTCGCTGCAATAGTGGTACATCCATTTCATAACCTGATCGGCACGAAACGGCTTTTCGCCCATCTCTTTGAAGAATTCGCGCATCTGCTGACGGTTCAGATCCAGCAGGTTAATTTTTCCATTTTTATTTGGAACCGCAGCAATGACGACTTCAGAGGTGTTAACTAATTCAGACATAATTTTTTCCGGCCTCGTTGTTACACGTTATGGCCCGTGGAGGGTTAAAAAGAAACGCCCCGGTAAGCGGTCTGCTCTTCCGGGGCGTTGCATTGTACAAAGTCTGGCGCAGGGATGCCACGTTTGCACGAAGCATTAGCGAAAATAATATGTAAATCGCTAATTCATCTCCAAAGGATTTCGCGTCGCAGGAAGGCGGCAAGTTCGAGCATCCCCGGGAGCATAGAAAACTATGTGACCGGGGTAAACGAACGCAGCCAACGCATCTGCGACGTGAAAGACGCAGGAGATTAGCGAGTGCGCGGGCAAACCTCGCCTTCACCGAAGAAATAGGCGATTTCACGGGCTGCGGATTCAACGGAATCGGAACCGTGGGTACCATTTTCGGTGAAGCTGTCCGCGTAGTCGGCACGCAGCGTACCGGCCAGCGCATTTGCCGGATTCGTTGCGCCCAGCAGATCGCGATGACGCTGTACGGCATTTTCGCTTTCCAGTACGGAAACGACGATTGGACCGGAGGTCATGAATTCAACCAGGCCATCAAAGAACGGTTTGCCGTCGTGCTCAGCATAGAAGCCACGCGCCTGCTCAACGGTCAGGTGCAGCATTTTAGTGCCGACAATTTTGAACCCTGCTGCTTCGAAGCGCGCAAAGATGCTCCCAATAACGTTTTTTGCCACCGCGTTTGGTTTGATGATGGAAAAAGTACGTTCAATAGCCATGATTACCTCTGAAAAAAGATGTTCTGTTATGGTTTACCTGGCGCGGATTATAAAGAGCATCCTGGCCGTTGACTATTGACGAAGGTAACATTTCTTTAAAATAAGATGATTTTTAGCAACAAAACATCTCAACCTGGTCTATTGCAAAGAAAATCTCACCGTCGCCACTTGCCCCGCGTCATCCATCACCAGGAGTTGGTAATCCCCTTTTACTGTGAGTCGCAGGGTAAGACGACGCCCGCGCTCATCCAGTCGTTCACCGTTAAGAAACCACCAGCGCTCACCTGTCCCACCGCTGGTTTGCACCGGTAATGAAGCCTGTTGAATACCGGGTAAACGCTTCACAATCGCGCCATCGCGCACACCTGTCAACTGCAGCGGTAATGAAGCATCCTGCCCCAGCGGCGGACAGATTGTAGAAACCGGCGGTAACCTCGCGCCCCGACGCTCTGATTCCGGCAGCCAGGGTTCCAGCGGCAATGGCCAGACGATTAATGTTTGCTCACGAGCCTGCGAGCAATCCGCTGCAACGCGTTTTCCCTCATCGTCCAGCCAGACAGGAAAACGAATGCCACTCACGCCTTCTTGTTCGGGTAATAGCAACGTTGGCGGTTGGCTACCGTCCAGTAGCCACGTGGCTAAACGACGACGACAGTTACCATCACCATTCGGCAGAGATTGTCCACCAGGCCAGCACACCACACCGCGGCTAACCGAATCAGGACGCGGATCCTCCGGCTGAGCGCTTCCCCGCGCCAGCAGCAAATTATTCACCTGATTTAAAAGAGGAACGGCGCTGGCAAAACCAAACTGCCCGACCACCGGCGTACCGTCGGGTCGGCCGGTCCAGATACCTATCACATAACGTGAATTAACGCCGATTGCCCATGCGTCACGATAGCCATAGCTGGTACCCGTTTTCCACGCCAGAGGAACCACTCTGCTCAGCGCGTTATCCGGTAGCGGTTGTGCTTCGTCAGCCATAATCCGACGAATAATCCACGCCGCGCCTGCTGACATCAACGGGCGCTCCAGCAGTGGATCTGTCGGCTGCAAACGCAGTTTTCCCGCCTTACCATGACGGGCAAACGCGCTGTATGCCGCCGCCATATCTTCAAGTCTCGCCCCCGCACCGCCCAGGATCAACGACAGATTCGGCGTAGCTCCTGCGGGTAAGTACAACGGCAAACCCACATTACGCAATTTTGCGGCAAAACGCTTCGGTCCATAAGCTTCAAGCACCTGAACTGCGGGTAAATTTAGCGAACGTACCAGCGCTTCACTCATGCTCACCGGGCCATGAAAGCCACTATCAAAATTCCCTGGACGATAATCCCCGGTACGACGCGGCACGTCCTGCAGCAACGAAGCCGGGTGAATCAATCCGTCATCCAGCGCCAGGCCATAAACAAATGGCTTCAGCACCGATCCCGGAGAACGAATCGCGTTCACCATATCCACATGACCAAAGCGGGAGTCGTCATTCATATCTACCGACCCCACCCAGCCACGCACGCTCATATCGGTATGATCGACCACAATCATCGCCAGCGAAGTGCGCGCAGGAAGCCGCCCCTTCCAGTTTTGCGCCAGCTCTTCCAGTTGACGTTGCAGCCCGGCATCCAGCGTGGTCACTATTTTGTCACTGCGACTTTTTCCCAGCATCATGCGCGAGAATAAGGGCGCTAACTGTGGCATCTGTCTGGGAGCTAACCAGACTGGTTCTTCGCGCGACTCCTGTACCTGCTTCGCGGGCCAAATCCCTTGCGTCGCCATACGCTCAAGCACTTTATTGCGCGCAGCTTCGGCGCGATCTGGCCAACGATCCGGGCGCAGACGACTCGGCGCTTGCGGCAGAACAGCCAATAGTGCGGCATCGGAGTAACTCAATTGTGCGGGCGATTTGCCCAGATAGGCCCAACTTGCTGCCCCCACCCCCTGAAGCGTGCCGCCAAACGGTGCACGGTTCAGATAGAGCGTCAGGATATCGCGCTTGGAAAGGTGCCACTCCAGTTGCATTGCGCGCCAGAGCTGGCGGAACTTACCGCCAAAGGTGCGAGGATGAGGGTCAAGCAATCTTGCCACCTGCATGGTGAGCGTACTGCCGCCCGAAACCACGCGTCCAGAGGAGAGATCCTGCCACGCCGCGCGTAGCACCGAAAACGGATTAACACCGGGATGTTTCCAGAACCAGCGATCTTCGTAATTGATTAACGCGTCGAGGTATCGCGGCGAGACCTCATCAATTGTGACCGGATAAAGCCAGATACCGTCCGCATCGGCAAAACGCCATAGCGGTGTACCATCGTACGCCACCACGACACGCGCAGGATCGACTTCATGAAGCGGCAGCGGCCAGATTTTATCTGCCGACCAAACCGCCGCCACGAGTAATAGCATAACGGCGACCAGCCAGAGCCAGCAGCCGCGTTTCCCCAACCGGTGCATCATTTACGGTCTGACAATCAGTGGCCCCTCTGCCGTTCCAGTCGCACGCCACTGCGGAACATACATTGATTCCACCTGCGGTACAGGAATCTGATAGGTCCCCGGCGTTACCGCCCGCGCCAGATACACCAGCGTGACCGGTTGTCCTTCGTTGACTGCCACCGCCGCGACAAAACGGTCGTCGCGGAACTCCATATGCTGAATATCAGCCTGCTGCATCTGATTGAGCAGATTCGCCACTTCGCTACCACTGTCCTGCAGACTGGCACTGCCGTTGGCCAGATTCTGGTTTTCCAGTTCCAGCCCAGCGGGCAGCAGATCAACGACTAACGCATCAGGCACGTTCTGGCTGGCATTTACCGTCAGCCAAACCAGCACCAGTTCGCCGCTGCGCAGAGAGTCCAGCGATTTGCTGTGACCATCCAGCCCCAGGATCTGACGTTCAATATGCAGGACATTGCTGGCAAGCGTCGGCGGGTTTTGCGGGTAACCACTGACATCCAGACGCAGCCATAGTGGCAAATTGCCGGTGTTGGTGACCGACAGCGTAGAGAGCGTGTCCGCATCCAGATTATAAGTTTGCGATTTTTCACCTGTCAGAGGCGGTTCGGCAAGTGACGTCTGCGCCTGCCACGTGCCAGGTAAATCCTGTAGCGTACGCGCGGCAAGGAATAGCGCATTATTTTCCTGAGTAGAGAGCCAGCGCTGGCCGAAGGCCTGTTCTGACAACGTATTCAACAGCGTATTCTGCACGTCAGGTTTGAGCTTATTCTCTTCCAACAATGCCAGCATCAGCGCATTATCGCGCAGCTGACTACCGTAATCCGCCATCCATTGCTGCGCATCGCGGAGTGGTGTATTCAATGCCAGCGTCAACGCCTGTTCACTGCGATTCGCATCACCCATGTTTTTCAGCGCAATACCCAGTTGCAGCAGCGGCAAACCAGACGCCGCTTGTGCACGACGCTCCCAGATTTCGCGTAGTGCGCCGAGCGGGGCTTTCTGCTGACGAGCCAGCACCAGTGCTGCGTAAGCCTGTACTGCAAAGCGACTTGCTGAGGTATCGTCGGTATAGCGAATCGACATCATGCCCGGGTCCTGTAAATAGCGCAGCAACCGTTCATTCCCCCGGTTAATCACCTCTGTCGGTACGCTATAACCTTGTTCGTTTGCTCGCACGAGGAAGTCCATAACGTAGGCCGTCAGCCAATACTCTTCCGGCCCGTTCTTGTCCCACAATGCAAACCCCCCGTTATCACGCTGCATCTGCAGCAACCGGGAAATCCCGAACTCTACTGCCGCACGGCGTTTCTCATCGCTGTCGCCCGCTATGCCCAACGCTTTCAGCTGCGCGGCATTGGTATATAACGACGGGAACAGTCCACTGGCGGTTTGCTCGAGGCAACCGTAAGGATAGGCTTTCAGTTCACGGATGTAGCGCGCCAGATTTAGCGGCGGCTTACCGCTGAACAACAGTTGTCCCTGCACTGTAGCCGGTGAAAAATCAACCAACTCTTCACCAGGCAATTGCCAGGTTTCACCCGGCTGGAGCGCAACACCGTTATTGACGGTTTGCGCCGGGAACGCCGGACGCACGCCGATCTTCCATTGCTTGAGTGAAGCAGAGAACGTTTCGCCAGGCAGTTCCAGACCTGAAATCTCAGCCTGAATTTCACCCTCGCCAAATCCCTCCCGGGCACGCACTGGAACAAACAGCGTGGTACGTACGCCTGGTGCCAGATTCACGGGTGCCGGATCTTGCCCCATCAGTTCCAGTAATCCACTGGCGGCAAGCTTGATATTCAGCGTCTGCGGTTTGTCTGTCAGGTTAGTTACATCCAGCGTCAGTCGCGACGTATCGCCCCCGGCCAGGAAACGCGGGGTATTCAATTCAGCAATCACCGGGGCGGCAACGATCGCTTTACTTTCGCTGCTGCCAAAATCATCCGCCGTCCAGGCCTGCGCCATTACCCGCAGCTCGCCGTTGAAATCACCAATCGGTAACGTCACTGTGCCTTCACCCTGCTCGTTGAGCGTAACCGGCAACGCCTGTTGTGCGACGATATTGACGTGATTGACTGGCGGTTTTCCGCCTCGTTTTAACTCATCGCCATCACCGCCAAAACGCAGTGCCGCCAGACGCCCCTGACCTTCGATCACCTGGCCGTAAATATCATAAATATCTGCACCGTAGCGCTTTTGCCCGAAAAATGCCTGCCACGGGTCTGGCGTGACGTAATCCGTAATATTCAGGACCCCGCTGTCAACGGCAGAGACCAGCACGTTAACCTGTTTTGGTACGTCGCCATTTTTAACGCTGGCTTTAATCTTGACGGTCAATGGTTGATTTGGACGTATTTTCGCCGGGCTTTCCAGCGCCAGCGACAGCCGACGATTCTCATCCCCCAGCGGTAAATGCAGCAGTCCAACCGCACGTTTAGGCGTTGCTGAACGGGATTTGTCACCAGGGCGGATCACCAGCGCACTGAGATACAAATCATGGCGGTTCCAGCTTTTATCGACCGGAATAGAGAGCTCAAGACCATCTGCAGGCACCTCGATTTCTTGCCACCACAGCGGACCCTCACTCGATTCCACCATCGCATAGCCTTTACCCGCTGCTGGCGCAGCAATGTGCAGCTTCATGGTATCGCCGGGACGATAATTAGGTTTGTCCAGTTTCAACGTCACGCGATCGGGACGGACCGCTCCGCTACCGTCGCTGTTATCCTGCCAGCTATAACCCGCCCAGAAGCGTACACTGCTGACCGTATCGTTTGGCGCTTTAACCTCGAGGCGGTATGCGCCCCACTCTACCGGGAAGCTAACTTTACCGGTTTCATCGGCCTTAAGATCCAGCGTCTGCTCACCCTCAACCAGATCTTTTTGGTCAAACTGTGATTGCCAGCCCTCGCCATCAGACCAGTTCCAGTAATAATCCCGACGTTCACGGATCAAACGCACCTGCAAACCGGTTACCGCTTTTTTCTCGCCTTGCGCATCGGCATACACGATATCGAAAGCGGCATTGCTGTCTTCATCAACGATGGGCTGATTTACGGTGGTATCGGTGCGGTAGTCATACACGGCTTTCGCCGCAAACTGCGGACGAATACCCGGCAGCGTATCCGCAGGCCAGATAGCTTGTTCTGCCCGACGGGTCACCGGACGGCCGCCCGACTCCAGCAGACTGGCCTGCAAAATTACCTGCAGCGGCGAATGCGTTTCTTGCCACTGGCTACTGGCGATGACCTCACCGCGACCTTGTGCATCTAACGTAAGCTGAACTTCATCGAGGCTACGGGACAGGTTTTCCTCAGCAATATTACCGAACTGGAATCCTGGTAGCGCCTGCACCGCTTCACGCAGCGGCCGCAGGAAAAGCTGGCCTTGCAGGGCGTTACCGTTGGCAGGTGCGCCATACAGGTAGTAGCCCACAACGGAAAACTTCACGTCATCCGCCGGCGCCACGGGCGTCTTTTCAGCAGCGAGATTGAGCGCCATTCGTTCCGGCATAAAGTCTTCGACGTGGAAATCCCACATCCGCGACTGGTTATCACCGGTATTAGCCCGAATATGCCACATACCAGTTGGCGCACTGCTGTCCAGCGGCCAGCTAAAACGATACAGACCGTTTTCAGGTTGGCTGACCACCGAACGTAGCACCTGCCCGTCGGGCTTCACGACCTCCAGCTTAATGGGCTGATCGGGCAGTGTTCTTCCGTCACTATCACGCAGTAATCCGTTGAGGATCACCGTTTCACCAGGACGATAGAGATCGCGCGGACCAAACATAAAGAACTGTTTGCTGTAGCCCGGCGCACCGGCAATATCAAACTCGGCCAGATCCAGCGCCGGGAGTTTCAAATCCAACAATGTGGTTTGCCCATCTTTTCGCGCCAGCAATAAAGCCGCATCTTTATCAGTTTCAAGCTTTACATGCCCCTGCGCATCACTGGTGGCTTGCGCCAATGTCTGCCCTTTCTCATTGAGTAAGGTGATATCAATCCCTTGTTGCGCAGCACCGTTTTCCAGACTCTGCGTAAAAACATCCAGTTGATTATGGTAACGGTGCGCAGACACACCAATATCGCTGAGCGTAAATAACGTCGCGGCATTGCTGTAGTTGTAATGCCCGGCCTGATTCATCACCGCCACGTACACACCCGCCTGCTGCAGCGGCTTGATATCGCTCAACGGCAGCAACAGTTTTTCTCGGGTATTACGCGTTGGATTGAGATCAAAGCGCCCGGTATACACCAGTTCCGCCATTTTCAGCAGGTTATCTGATTCCCAGTTGGACAATGCGTTACGGTATTCCCACTGGCTGACAAAGGCACCGAGCGATTCAGGTTTCACGCGAAAGAAGTTCACATCTACGCTATCAACGTTCAGCGTCATCACCGGTAATCCTTCGATCACTTTGCCCGGCAGTAGCGAGCCACGACTGGCAAACCCTACGCTGGGCTGAACATCGCGGGTGGTAATATTTTTTTCATACTCAATACCAAACGTCGCTTTATTCAATGCCAACAAGTCACGCTCAATGGTGACCACCAGCTCGCGGTTGGGTTCAAGGTGGCGTAAACGCAGCTCTTTCAGATTCGGCGCCAGCTCCCAGGCTCCGTCCACTTTGCCGCTTTTTTTATCGACAACGTGCACGACGCGGGAAAAATCTTGTTCGGGATTGAGAGGAATAGAGAAAGTCAGGACCAGGGTTGCTGCGCCATCAAGCTGAACTTCAGAGGCATCCAGCAGTGTGAGCGACTTGCCCTGACTCTGCTGTATCAGCTTTTGTAATTGCGCCGGATCTTTTACCAGTGCGCTCTGCGGGGCTGGCGCATCATTTTTCGCCGCTGTTGGCGGCTTATCGTTATTATTATCGCACCCTGCCAGGGCCAGCATCAGCATGCAGGCCGCTACGCGAATATATTTCATTTTTCATCCCTGGCCGCAGTGGCCTGTTAGCTACGTAGTACAACTATTATGCGTCAGATTTCTTACGGTGGAAGTCGGCAAGCGAATGATGTTGTCTGAATTTTAATGATTAATGTGGTTCGGCCTGACAAATCAGCCTCTTTTACTTGTCGCTTTACAGTAAACATCCGACAATTTGCCGAAACCTGGTAAAAATGGAGATGCCTATGACTACCGCCTTCTTTGTCGCTGCCGACTGGCTTGTCGAACATATCGACGACCCGGAAATACAAATTCTTGATGCCCGGATGGCACCTCCAGGCCAGGAAGATCGCGATGTTGGCGAGGAATATCGTGCAGGGCACATCCCTGGCGCTGTCTTTTTTGATATTGAAGCCCTCTCTGACCACACCTCCCCCTTTCCGCACATGATGCCGCGCCCGGAAGCCTTCGCCGTCGCCATGCGCGAGTTAGGCGTGCACCAGGATAAGCACCTGGTGATATACGATGAAGGTAACCTGTTCTCTGCCCCGCGGGCATGGTGGATGTTGCGGACATTTGGCGTTGAGAATGTCTCAATTCTGGCTGGCGGTTTGGCTGGCTGGCAGCGTGATGAGCTCCCCCTGCAGACAGGAAACGTTGACTTGCCCGAAGGTGAATTTGATACAGCATTCGCGCCTGAAGCGGTTGTACGCGTGACCGATGTGCTGCTGGCCAGCCATGAAAAAACGGCACAGATCGTCGATGCCCGCCCGGCGGCACGTTTTAATGCCCAGGTTGATGAACCTCGTCCAGGCCTGAAACGCGGTCATGTTCCAGGAGCACTGAACGTGCCGTGGACAGAACTGGTACGTGACGGAGAGTTGAAAACCACCGATGAGCTGGATGCGATTTTCTTTAGCCACGGCGTGAGCTTTGACAGACCAATCATTGCCAGTTGCGGTTCCGGTGTGACGGCTGCCGTCGTCGTGTTGGCGCTTGCCACGCTGGAGGTTCCTGATGTGTCCTTGTATGACGGTGCGTGGAGCGAATGGGGATCGCGGAGTGATTTACCGGTAGAACCGGTATTATAAAGCTGGAAATGTCGGATGGCGCTTCGCTTATCCGGCCTACAAAATAGCGCACATCCCAGGCCGGGTAAGACATATGCGTCGCCACCCGGCCTGGTCTTTTAGATAATCCGATTCTGCTTAAAGTCGCGCAGGAAACCGCCCCAGCGGCGTTCATAGAACGGTGCAATGTGCTCGGTAATAAAGTGGCTGACGCCCTTCTCACCTTTCTTCACCTGGCAAATATCAATGGGTTCATCGCCCGGTAACGTGTCAGTTGCAACGCTGCCAGTAGCATGAATAATCTCTTCGATATCGCCATCGGCTTCAATACCAATCAACAGGTTCGGCTGAGCATCCGCGCTCTCTCTAATTGAGCAGAGAAATGCGCGCTTCACCGGTTTAATGGTTTTAAACAGCGTGGTCAACGAGTCAATCATCTGTGCGGGCGGTTCGGCAACTTCGGAGAGAATTAGCGATTCACCGCCTTCCAGTACTTCCTGGGTACTCAGAGGGTTGCCTTCTTCCCCCATCAGCAGACTGATTTCGCGTGGCATAAACTCTTTGCCCGTTGGCAGCTTAGCATTGAGAAACAGTGTTTCGCCGAGCGTCATTTCAAACAATGTGCGCACCGGCATAACGACGAACGCTTGTTCATCTTCCACGGCCTGTTGTAAAGCTTCCAGAGAGGTGAAGAACGGAATCACCGTCGTGCCGTCTTCTTTTTCCCAGTGCTGCAGATCCAGCGCACTGTCTTCTACGACCGCCTCACCTTCTGCGGCAGTACCCGGTACCCAGACAGTAGACTCCAGCAACGTGCGGAAAAAGGCCGGACGGTGCGCTGGCTCAGTCGCTGCTTGTTCCAGCAACGTTTCTAATTCGTTTTTTGTTTCAGACATAGGATCACAATAGAGATGCATGTAGGGCGGGCAAGCGAAGCGCCCCCGCCGTTATCTTGCCGGATAGCGCTAACGCTTATCCGGCCTACATAATTAAGCGGTTAACAAGTTTGCAATTGTGCGCACACCCAGACCAGTTGCGCCAGCAGACCACTGCTCAACCGGCGCTTTGCGATAAGTTGCAGAACAGTCGATGTGCAGCCAGCCTTGCTGGTAGTTTTCCACGAAATGGGACAGGAAGCCCGCCGCAGTGCTTGCGCCAGCCGGGTAGGCCGCGCTGCCGGTGTTATTCAACTCGGCAAAGTTAGACGGCAGCTGGTTACGGTGGAATTCCGCCAGGGGCAGACGCCAGAACAACTCGTTTTCTTGTGCAGCACTTGCCAGCAGGCGAGCAGCCAGTTGGTCATCAAAGCTGAACAGCGCGTGGTAATCATTACCCAGTGCTGTTTTCGCGGCACCTGTCAGCGTGGCAGCATCAATAATCAGTTCCGGTTTCTGCGCGCTGGCATCGATCAGGCCATCGGCCAGAACCAAACGACCTTCTGCATCGGTGTTCATCACCTCAACGTTTTTACCGTTGCGATAGTGAATGATATCGCCGAGCTTAAAGGCGTTGCCGCTAATCAGGTTATCCGCGCAGCACAGATACAGCTTCACGCGCTTGTTCAGACCACGGGTGATGGCAAATGCCAACGCACCGGTGACCGTTGCCGCACCGCCCATGTCGGACTTCATTGAGTCCATAAATGCGCTTTGCTTGATGCTGTAACCACCGGAGTCAAAGGTGATACCTTTGCCGACCAGACACGCATAAACCGGCGCTTCTTTATCGCCAGTTGGGTTGTAATCCAGCGCCAGCAGCACCGGCGGACGTTCAGAACCGCGTCCCACCGTATGCAGTCCCATGTAGTTCTGCTCACGCAGATCTTCACCTTTTGTGATGCGGTAAGAGACGTTATCGCACGCGACAGAGCACAGCAGATCAACCGCGCGCTGCGCCAGTTGTTCCGGGCCGAGTTCTTCCGCCGGGGCATTGATGGTGTCACGCACCCAGTCGATAATTTTCAGACGGTTATCCAGCTCTTTGCGCTGTGCCTCGTCCAAAGCAGCCCACTCAACTTTGCGGCTGCCTTTCGGCCCTTTATAGCCCTGCCAGAATGCCCAGCTGCGCTCAGTATCCCAGCCTTCACCGTCCAGTTGAACGTGTTTAATCCCCAGACCGTCAATTTTACGCGCGGCACGCTGGATAAGGCCAAGGTCATCTTTTCCGTTCAGGTGCAGGGTAATGCCATCATTATTGATACTGTATGTTGCCTTTTCACCCCAGCGGGCATCGGCAGGTTGCGTGGAAAGCGTAATTTTCATGGCTTCTGTCATTTTATTTATCCTTATTTTCGCGCATACAGGAAAACGGGCCACCCGTGGGCAGCCCGTTGACTTATTCGGCTTCGTCCAGCCAGACCAGCAAAATGGCCTCAAGGATTTTTTCGTTCGATGCCTGTGGATCATCATCGAACTCTTCCAGGTCACAGATCCATTGGTGCAGATCGGTGAAACGAACGGTCTTGGGATCGAGATCGGGGAACGCGTCGTACAACGCCTCACCGATTTCGCGGCTATCGGTCCACTTCAGTCCCATACTACCCTCTGTTAATGCTCACGCGCATGATTGATTGTGTAACGTGGGATTTCGACCACTAAATCGTCTTCGGTGACACGGGCCTGACAGCTTAAACGGCTCTCCGGCTCCAGACCCCAGGCTTTATCCAGCATGTCGTCTTCTTCTTCTGTGCTTTCCGGCAAAGAATCAAAACCTTCACGTACGATGCAGTGACAGGTCGTACAGGCACAGGATTTCTCACAGGCGTGTTCAATCTCGATACCGTTACGCAGGGCAACGTCGAGAATCGTTTCGCCAGTCTCAGCTTCCAGAACGGCACCATCGGGACAGAGATCCTGATGAGGCAAAATAACAATCTTTGGCATATTAAACCTCGTCCACAGAATGGCCTTTCAGCGCGCTACGGACAGATTTGTCCATGCGGCGAGCGGCGAAATCCTGGGTTTGTTTGTCTACGTTTTTAATGGCTTGTTCGATAGCGTCAACATCGTCGCCCTGTGCAACCTCGCTCAAATGCGCGGCGGCGGCGTCGATAATCTGACGTTCTGCGGCGCTTAACAGCGCGGCATCAGCAGCGAGCGCACCGGACAGGCTTTCCAGTACACGTGCTGCTTCGACTTTTTGTTCTGCCAGCATACGCGCTTTTACATCCTGCTCGGCAAAACTCATCGAATCCTGAATCATAGAGGCGATTTCGCTGTCCGTCAGACCGTAGGACGGTTTGACCTGGATGGAGGATTCAACGCCGGTGGATTTCTCCATGGCGGTCACACTCAACAGGCCATCAGCATCCACCTGGAAGGTCACGCGGATATGCGCCCCACCCGCAGGTAGTGCCGGGATGCCGCGCAGTGCAAAACGTGCCAGCGAACGGCAGTCCTGCACCAGCTCACGCTCGCCCTGCATCACGTGAATCGACATCGCCGTTTGCCCGTCTTTAAAGGTGGTAAAGTCTTGTGCCCGTGCCACCGGAATCGTGGTGTTACGCGGAATCACTTTCTCCACCAGACCGCCCATGGTTTCCAGTCCCAGGGACAGCGGGATAACGTCCAGCAACAGCATTTCGCTGTCCGGTTTATTGCCAACCAGAATATCGGCCTGAATAGCCGCGCCGATGGCAACGACTTTATCCGGATCAATCGAGGTCAGCGGCGTACGGCCAAAGAATTCGCCGACGCGTTCACGCACCAGCGGCACGCGCGTTGAACCACCAACCATCACCACTTCCAGAACGTCTTGCGCCTCAACGCCAGCATCTTTCAGTGCGCGGCGGCAAGCCAGCAGCGTGCGCTTAACCAGTGCGGAAATCAGTTCATTAAAGGTTTCACGGGTGATTTCACCCTGCCATCCCGCCACGTTAACGGTGACAGAGTCCGCATCGCTGAGCGCGATTTTAGCGGCAATCGCGGCATCCAACAGTTCACGCTGTACGCGGTTGTCGCTGCGATCGGCAACGCCCGCCTGCTCACGGATGTAGTCGGCCAGCAGATGGTCAAAATCGTCGCCACCGAGTGCGGAGTCACCACCGGTCGCCAGCACTTCAAACACGCCACGGCTCAGGCGCAGAATAGAAATATCAAACGTACCGCCGCCAAGGTCATAAACGGCAATGACACCTTCCTGACCTGAATCCAGGCCATAGGCAATCGCGGCAGCGGTCGGTTCATTCAGCAGACGCAGTACATGCAGGCCCGCCAGACGCGCAGCATCTTTCGTGCCCTGACGCTGAGCATCATCAAAGTAGGCCGGAACGGTGATCACCACACCGTCCAGTTCGCCGGACAGCGCTTCGGTTGCCCGCGCGGCTAGTGCTTTCAGAATGTCAGCAGAGACGCGTACTGGATTGAGTAAGCCAGCAGCAGTTTCAATCATCGGCAGACCGTTCTCACTCGCCTGGAACGTATAAGGCAAATGCGGGTAGCGCGCCTGAATATCCGCCAGCGAGCGGCCCATCATGCGTTTTACCGAACTGACGGTATTTGCCGTATCCAGCGCCGCGTTAGCACGCGCATCGTAACCGACTGAGTAGCCCTGCTGCTGATAGTGAACCACTGACGGCAACAGGTGGCGACCGTCGTGGTCGGCCAACGTTTCGGCCTGGCCGCTGCGTACAGTTGCAACCAGGGAGTTGGTGGTGCCTAAATCGATGCCTACCGCCAGACGACGCTGGTGCGGCGCAGCGCTCAGACCAGGCTCACTAATTTGTAATAAGGCCATTTTCGCTTCCGGAAATTAAAAATCGAGCAGTTTTTCTTCGAGTTGTTCTGCACTGCTTCGCAGTTTATCGAGAAAACGCAGCTTACGCACGGTATCTGCCGCCGCGTCCCACGTCTCGCTATCCAGCTGTTCTACCATCAATTGATGGCGAACATTGTACATGTCGCTGACACGTTTCATAAACGCATCCAGTCGTTGACTGTCTTTTGCCTGCTCAATCTCATCCAGCTCTTCACGCAGCTCCAACTGTTCCATCAGGAAAGCAGTGTCGCGCACCGTGTGCTGTTCACTTCTGATATCAAAACCGTGTAAAGACAGTAAGTATTCGGCGCGCATCAAGGGATGACGCAGCGTTTGCCAGGCCTGGTTGATAGTGGCGGACTGCGAAACTGCAGCAAGTTGTTCCGCCTGAGAACCGCTGGCGAATTTATCAGGATGATACTGACGTTGTAGATCCTGAAAACGTAGGCTCAGCGCCTGAGTATCGAGCTGATAACGGGCCGGTAAGCCAAAGAGGGTGAAGTAGTCCATAACATTCTCAGGGCATCGATTCTCTGTTGTTCGATGAGGCAAAACCAGAGAGTCAGGTAAAACAAACCCCACGCGCAGGCGACCACGGTGGGGTTATCAGTAAGCGCGTTACACGTGGAAGCTTTCGCCGCATCCACATTCGTCTTTCACGTTCGGGTTAGTGAACTTAAACCCTTCGTTCAGACCTTCTTTGACGAAGTCTAACTGCGTACCGTCGAGGAATTGCAGGCTCTTTCCGTCGATCACGACTTTTACGCCTTTGTCTTCAAACACGGTATCTTCAGCCGCCGGCTCGTCAACAAATTCCAGTACATAGGCCATACCTGAGCAGCCGGAGGTTCTCACGCCCAGACGCAGACCAAACCCTTTACCGCGGTTCGCCAGGAAGGTATTTACACGCGCTGCTGCACTGTCGCTTAAGGTAATCGACATAATAAAACCTCAACTCTTAATTATTTTGCTTCACGTTTGCTTTTGTAATCCGCAATCGCGGCTTTAATCGCGTCTTCAGCCAGAATAGAACAGTGAATTTTCACTGGTGGCAGTTCAAGTTCGTCTGCGATATCGGTGTTCTTAATCGCCTGTGCTTCGTCCAGCGATTTCCCTTTTACCCATTCGGTAACCAGAGAGCTGGAGGCAATAGCGGAACCGCAGCCGTAAGTCTTGAAACGCGCGTCTTCAATGATACCCTCATTGTTGACTTTGATCTGCAACTTCATCACGTCGCCACAGGCCGGTGCACCCACCATGCCGCTGCCCACGTTCTCGTCGCTGTTGTCAAAAGAGCCCACGTTACGTGGATTCTCGTAATGATCGATAACTTTTTCGCTGTAAGCCATGATGAATTCTCCTTATTGGTGCATTGGTGCCGAATTAGTGATGTGACCATTCAATACTGTTCAGATCCACGCCCTGCTTGAACATTTCCCACAGCGGAGAAAGGTCGCGCAGACGGCCGATGGAGTTACGAACCAGATTGATGGCGTAGTCAATCTCTTCTTCGGTAGTGAAACGACCTAAAGAGAAACGAATTGAGCTATGTGCCAGCTCGTCAGTCATCCCCAGTGCACGCAGCACGTAGGAAGGTTCCAGGCTTGCAGAGGTACATGCAGAACCGGAAGATACCGCCAGATCTTTCAGCGCCATAATCAGCGACTCGCCTTCAACAAAGTTGAAGCTGACGTTGAGAATGTTCGGTGCGCCATGCTCGAGGTCACCATTGAGGTATACCTCTTCCATGTCTTTCACACCGTTCCACAGACGGTTACGCAGACCGCGCAGACGCGCCATCTCGGTTTCCATCTCTTCTTTGGCGATACGGTAAGCTTCACCCATACCGACAATTTGGTGAACAGGCAGCGTACCGGAGCGCATGCCGCGCTCGTGACCGCCGCCGTGCATCTGCGCTTCGATACGGATACGCGGTTTACGACGCACATACAGCGCGCCGATACCTTTCGGGCCATAGATTTTGTGGCCAGAGAAGGACATCAGGTCCACTTTCAGCTGGCTCAGGTCGATAGGCAGTTTACCTACACTCTGGGTTGCATCAACGTGATAGATGATGCCACGCGCGCGGCACATTTCGCCGATCGTCGCAATGTCCTGTACCACGCCAATTTCGTTGTTCACGTGCATGATGGACACGAGGATGGTGTCATCACGCATCGCCGCTTCAAGTTCTTTCAGGTCGATAATGCCGTTACGCTGCGGGGCGAGGTAGGTGACTTCGAACCCTTCGCGCTCCAGCTGACGACAGGTGTCCAGCACGGCTTTGTGTTCGGTTTTGCTGGTGATGATGTGCTTGCCTTTTTTCTGATAAAAGTTGGCTGCACCTTTAATCGCCAGGTTATCGGATTCAGTCGCACCGGAAGTAAAGACGATTTCACGCGGGTCAGCGCCCACGAGGTCGGCAATCTGGTTACGGGCGATATCTACCGCCTCTTCAGCCTGCCAGCCGAAACGGTGTGAACGAGACGCTGGGTTACCAAAGTTTCCGTCCAGGGTCAGACACTGCATCATTTTCTCGGCAACACGCGGGTCCACCGGCGTGGTTGCGGAGTAATCGAGATAGATCGGTAATTTCATTGCTCTATAAACTCCGTACATCGCTTCAATGCAAGGAATCAGGCAACCGGCTGGATGTACGACCGAGTTAACGGGATGTCTGACATCCCGGCCTGATTCTGAAATACTTTTTACGCTTCATCTTGCTGGTTGCCTTGATGCAAGCAGAAGATAGTGCGTAATTTTTATTAGGCACGCAGTTTGACGTCGATAGCGTCTTGCGTACGGGTGCTGCGTGGAGCGTCATGCGTGTGCTGGCGACCAGACACATCGAGGACTTCCTGATTATTTACCAGTTCGCCCAACGTAATGTTGTTGAGGAAACCGGTCAGGCGGTCGCTAAGATCGCGCCACAGCGCGTGGGTCAGGCACTTATCGCCGCCCTGACAACCGCCTTTACCCTGGCAACGGGTCGCATCTACAGACTCGTCAACAGCGCTAATAACTTCACCTACTGCGATGCTGCCTGCATCTTTACCCAGCAGATATCCGCCGCCTGGTCCGCGTACGCTGGAAACCAGACCGTTTTTACGCAAACGGGAGAACAACTGCTCCAGATACGACAGGGAAATGCCCTGACGCTCAGAAATATCAGCCAACGGTACCGGGCCCGTTTCGGAGTTGAGCGCAACGTCCAACATTGCGGTCACGGCATAACGCCCTTTTGATGTCAGTCTCATGTCTTACTTAGCCTCAAACTCGCCCCTGCCCGGGGTTTTTTATTGTAAAATGGGGGTATTGCATAGCAGGGGCAAGTCTGACATTCCCGACTAAATCAGTCAACTATTTACTTGACTAATTTAGTCAGGTATTTTGCGTTCCGTGCGGTATTCGTTTGCCGGATGGCGCTTCGCTTATCCGGCCGACAAATCGTGCGGCCTGTAGGCCGGATAAGCGAAGCGCCATCCGGCGTAAAGACAGGTTACTTCCCTTTATTCTGTTGTTCAATCGACGCTAAAATCCCGCGCAGGATATTCAGTTCCTGGCTCTCTGGACGTGCGCGAGTAAACAGACGACGCAGCTTGTTCATCACCTGCCCCGGATGGCCTTCACGGATAAACCCGGTCGACAGCAGTGTCTGTTCCAGATGACCGTAAAAACGCTCTAAATCGTCGACCAGTGGATACTGGGTTTCTTCATAGTCAGCTGCTTTACCGCTTTCCTGCGTTGCCAGCCAGGCCATGCGGACTTCATAAGAGATGACCTGAACCGCCATCGCAAGATTGAGCGAACTGTATTCCGGGTTCGCGGCAATGGCGACGTGATAATGGCACTTCTGCAGCTCTTCGTTGGTCAGGCCAACGCGTTCGCGGCCAAACACCAGCGCCACCGGGGAGTTCGTCGCTTCAGAAACGCTTTTTAAACCACATTCACGCGGATCCAGCATCGGCCACGGTAATGTGCGCGAGCGCGCACTGGTGCCTACTACCAGACTGCAACCCGCCAGCGCTTCATCAAGCGTATCGACGATCTGCGCGCTGCCAATCACATCGCTGGCACCTGCCGCCAGGGCGATGGCCTGAGAGTCCGGTTTAACCAGTGGATTGACGAGCCACAGATTGGTTAAACCCATAGTTTTCATTGCGCGGGCCACAGAGCCCATGTTGCCAGTGTGAGAGGTTTCCACCAGCACGATTCGAATATTTTGCAGCATTGTATTTCTTCGGCTAAAGATTATTCGGGCATATTATCATAAAACGAAGACATATTCCGAACTCGCTGCTATACTCTGCGCCGTTTTCCCGTTCTTTAACATCCAGTGAGAGAGACCGATGCATCCGATGCTGACCATCGCCGTGCGCGCAGCGCGCAAGGCGGGTAATGTAATTGCCAAACACTACGAAACACCAGACTCTGTAGAAACCAGCCAGAAAGGCAGCAATGATTTCGTGACTAACGTCGATAAAGCCGCCGAAGCGATTATTATCGAAACAATCCGCAAATCTTACCCTCAGCACACCATCATCACCGAAGAAAGCGGTGAACATGTTGGTGAAGATCTGGATGTTCAATGGGTTATCGATCCACTGGATGGCACCACCAACTTCGTAAAACGTCTGCCGCACTTCGCGGTTTCCATCGCAGTACGCATTAAAGGCCGTACTGAAGTCGCCGTTGTTTACGATCCAATGCGTAACGAACTGTTCACCGCAACTCGCGGCCAGGGCGCACAGCTGAACGGCTACCGTCTGCGCGGCAGCACGGCTCGCGATCTGGATGGCACCATCATCGCCACCGGTTTCCCGTTCAAAGCGAAGCAGCACGCCGCTTCTTATATGAAAATCCTCGGCAACATGTTCACCGAATGCGCGGACTTCCGTCGCACGGGTTCTGCTGCGCTGGATCTGGCATACGTTGCCGCTGCACGCGTTGATGGTTATTTTGAAATTGGCCTGCGCCCGTGGGATTTCGCTGCAGGCGAGCTGATTGCTCGTGAAGCTGGCGCACTGGTATGCGACTTTACCGGAGGTCATAACTACATGGCGACTGGCAACATTGTTGCTGGTAACCCGCGCGTCGTTAAAGCCATGCTGGCTAACATGCGTGACGAACTGAGCGACGCGCTGAAGCGTTAATCTGCTGTGGTGCCGGATGCGACGCTTTCGCGTCTTATCCGGCCTACAATTCCTACCGCTCACTAATCTAAAACGGTCTTAATCCCCTGCCCACCGGCACCGCGCTCATCCACATGACTACCGCAGCAGCAATCAGCACCGCACCACCGGTTAATGCCAGCGTTGTCCAGCCAATCTGTCGCCACAATACCGGCGCTTTATGTCCGCTAAGTCTCACCGCCAGCGAACGGAAACTGTGTACCAGCAGAGCCAGTGACGTAATCGTCAAAGAGGTTCCAGCCGCCATCGCCAGCGCCGATGCCATCCCCCAGTTAAACACGCCAACCACTTTGCTAAACAGCAGCACCATGATGGCTCCGGAGCACGGGCGCATGCCCATAGACAGAATTATCATCAGTCGCGCACGCCAGTCATCCCCGTGTTGTATCTGCTCAGGGTCTGGCAAATGTTGATGCCCACAACCACAGCCATCATGATGGATATGCTGCGGTGCAAAAGCGGTAAACGTCGGGCGACGCAGCAACTGGCGCAACTTTCTCAGCGCACGAGCGCACAGCAGCACCCCCAACACCCCCACCAACGCATAACTTCCTTTCTCCAGCCAGAAACTGCTCATATGCAATTGCCGGGCCGGTAGCTGCAGTACCGTAAGCACCACTATCACCAGCCCAATTGCGACCAGTCCCTGTAACAACGAAGACGCCAGCGTCAGCCCGATACTCGACTTCAACTTCGACGGATGGGTCGCAAGCCAGGTGGTAATAACAATTTTCCCGTGTCCCGGCCCCAGCGCGTGTAGTACCCCATACAGGAAACTAAACAGCAGCAGCGATCCCCCGGCCCGGGTCGGATTAGCAGCAACCGCTTTGAGCAACCCACTCATCTGTTGATTAACATCGCGCTGCCAGACGACACTTTTCATCATGACCTGCGGCCAGATCTGCCATAGCCACAGTATGCCGCCCGTCGCCAGCAGCAAAAACAGCGCCAGCGGCCATAGGCTAAGCCAACGACGTCTGACCGTGTGTGGTCGATAAATTACTGACATTGTAACGTCACCGTCTGTGCAAACTGTTTACCTAATTCCATATCCTCCGGCGGTGCATCTTCTTTATCCAGCGACTGTGCAAAACTCAGCGTTTGTTCATTCGGTGTCGACGTATGCACGGAAATCCGGCATTGCTGGCGTAGGGGCTGTGCCAGAGAGGCATCACTGTCTTTGTCATAGCTCATATCGACGTAGTAGGTCGGATCGAACGTTGAAATACTATATTTTTGTCCGTTCAACGGCTGCGGCTCTGCCAACGGCAGCACAAATGTCAGCACCGCCTGATGATCCTCACGTTCCATACCATATTCCGTCGGCCGATTTTTAAACTTTACCTTTTGTCCCGCATGCCACACTTCAGTGAAATAGTGCTGCCCAAGGACGTTGGCCATCACTTCTGCCGCCAGTTTTTTCCAGATCTCATCACCCGGTTTGGCATTCCCCGCATCATAAAGCAGATCAGTCGAGGTGATTTCATCCATCGTCCAGCGCATTTTCAGCGCTACAAACTGGTTATTTTCACTCAATATCTCAGTTTTCAGGTGGATAAAACTGTGGGGATGCGCACCGACATTAAAAGACAGGATAGCCAGGATCAACGTGACAATGATGCGTTGAACGCGTTGCATGAGTTCTCCACGGTAACAATACAGGCCGCCACAATGATGACGTCCTGGGCGAAAAGAGTGGTGAGCATATCATCGAACGGAAAAATGTTGAGCACCCTTTTCCGGTATCGATTCAGTTCTCAATTTCGACATTTTATTATTTTCCCGTCACCGTAAAAACGACGATTCATGGCTTCAATTTACGTCAAATGATGCATAGATGTTAATTATAAGTTTCATATTAATGAATTATTAACAAATATAGCGTCAGATAAAATCCAAATCTCATCAAATTTAACCAAAAATTAACTTAAAACTCTCCAATAATTAACAAAAATGGGCATAGATCACATTCATCAAACTTATGATTCATTCCCTCTTCCATTCGTTGTTAACTTCACGCCGTAACATGCCCTGCCCCCTACTAAAGGTACAACTATGAAATTCAAACTCGCATTACTCAGTGCAACCCTGGTTTCTGCATGCATGTTGTCCGGCACGTCGTTTGCGGCGGAAAAATATGAAATTGCTGTGGTTGCCAAAGTCACCGGTATTCCGTGGTTTAACCGAATGGAAACCGGCGTGAATGAAGCAGCAAAAAAACTCGATGTAAATGCTTACCAGACCGGCCCGTCAACACCAGATCCGGCACAGCAGGTAAAAGTCATTGAGGATCTGATCGCTAAAAACGTGAATGCGATCATCGTGGTTCCTAACGATGCCAAAGTCCTCGAACCTGTACTGAAAAAAGCACGCGATAAAGGCATCGTGGTCCTGACGCACGAATCTCCGGACGAGCACATCGGCCAGTGGGATATCGAAACGATTGATAGTGAAAAATACGCGCAGGCCAACGTCGATGAACTGGCGAAAAATATGGGCGGCAAAGGGGGATATGCTATCTATGTAGGTTCGCTGACCGTGCCGTTGCATAACGCATGGGCTGATTATGCAATTAAGTACCAGAAAGAAAAATATCCGGAGATGTTCGAAGTCACCTCCCGTTTACCCGTCGCGGAAAGCATCGATAAGTCCTATGCCACCACGCTGGATCTGATGAAAACTTACCCGCAGATGAAAGGCATTATCGGTTTCGGCTCACTGGGTCCTATCGGTGCAGGCCAGGCCGTTCAGAAAAAACGCGCCAAAGATAAAATCGCCGTCGTCGGTATCGCAATGCCGGCACAAGCAGCGCCTTACCTGATGCGTGGCGACATCAAAAAAGCGCTGCTGTGGGATCCGAAAGACGCGGGCTACGCGCTGGTAACGGTTGCCGATCAGCTGCTGCAGGGCAAAGAAGTCAACGCCGATTTGAGTATCGATGGTTTAGGGAAAGCCGATATCGACACGGAGAAGAAAGTGATCCGCTTTAACAAGATCCTCGAAGTCACCAAAGACAACGCGCAATCACTCGGTTTCTAAGGCTTTAGCCAACACCAGGGAACCTTAACGCCGACCGTCTGGCCGGCGCTATCTACCAAACTAACACTCAGCGTCCGCGAGGACGCTCGCAGGGGTATTGTCCATGACAGACACCACCGCATTTATCACTCTTGAGAATATCAGCAAACAATTCCCGGGCGTGCTGGCGCTGGATAAGGTGAATTTGACGCTGAAAAAAGGCGAAGTTCACTGTCTGGCGGGTCAAAACGGTTGTGGTAAAAGCACCATTATTAAAGTGATCTCCGGGGTCTATAGCCCTGAAAAAGGCGCACAAATTTTACTCGACGGTAAATTGTTCCATCACCTGACGCCGCAACTCTCTTCCCACTATGGGATTCAGGTTATTTATCAGGATTTGTCGTTGTTTCCCAATTTTAGCGTCGCGGAAAACATCGCGGTCAACCGCTATCTGCCCGGCGGCGATATCTGGGTACGGCGTGGCGCCATGAAACAGCAGGCGCTGGCGGCCATGAAGCGCATCGGTGTGAACATCGATCCCGATAAAAAAGTCGAAAAACTCTCGATTGCCGACCGACAACTGGTCGCTATTTGCCGGGCAATCGCCGCCGATGCCCGGCTGGTCATTATGGACGAGCCCACCGCCTCTCTGACCCGCCAGGAGGTTAATGGCCTGCTGCGAGTGGTCAACGAACTGAAGGCTGCCGGAATTTGCGTGGTGTTTGTCAGCCATCGTCTGGATGAGGTGATGGAAGTGGCGGACCGAATTAGCGTGATGCGCGACGGTAAACTGGTGGGGACATTCCCGGCCAGCGAACTCGACAGCCACGAACTGGCCTTCCTGATGACCGGACAACGCTTCCACTACAGCCCACTGCCACAAAGGCCAGCCATTGAGCAGGAACCGCTGCTGGAGCTGCGCAATCTCAGCCGTCGGGGCAAATACCAGAACATTAATCTGTCGCTGCACGGCGGCGAGATAGTTTCCATTGTGGGTCTGCTGGGTGCCGGACGTACCGAACTCTGTCTGAGCCTGTTCGGCATGACGCATCCTGAAAGCGGTGAAATCCGCATTAACGGCCAACCAGTCCGGCTTAACAATAACCATGATGCGATTAAGCACGGAATCGGCTACGTCTCTGAAGATCGCCTGACGCAGGGGCTTATCATGGAGCAGTCGATCTATGACAACACCATCGTCACGGTATTTGACCAACTGCACACCCGCAGCGGCCTGCTCGATCATCGCAAAGCGCAAAAGCTGGTCGCTGACCTGATCCGCGAGCTGAACATTAAAGTCTCCGATCCACATCTGCCGGTTAAAACACTTTCTGGTGGTAATGCCCAGCGTATCGCCATTGCTAAATGGGTGGCGACCAATCCGCGCATCCTGATCCTCGACTCGCCTACCGTTGGCGTGGACATTGCCAACAAAGAAGGCATTTATCAGATAGCCCGCGATCTGGCGGAACAGGGAATGGCGGTACTGATGATTTGCGATGAAATCCCGGAAGCGTATTACAACAGTCATCGTGTGCTGGTGATGCGCCGCGGCAAACTGGTGGCGGAATTTAATCCTCATCACTGCCGTGAAGAGGAGATTGCTGAAGTAGTCGAGGTAATCAATGAATAGTCTGCGTCTCTCCCGTTTAATCGGGCAACATGAATTCTGGCTGGGCCTGCTGGTCGTGGCGCTCGCCGTCGGGCTGAGCGTCAGCACCGACGAGTTTTTGTCGCTGGGGAACCTGACGGATGTGGCCACCAGCTACGCGATTCTTGGCATCCTTGCCTGCGGTCTGTTTGTGGTACTGATTTCCGGCGGAATCGACATCTCCTTCCCGGCGATGACCGCCATTGCCCAATACGCGATGGCCAGTTGGGTGATCGGCCACGGCGGCAACTTCGCACTGGCGCTGGCGATTGCGGTTGCAGTGGGTCTGCTGCTCGGACTCATCAACGGTTTCCTGGTCTACTGGCTGCGCGTTCCGGCGATCATCATTACTATCGCCACATTGAACGTTTATTACGGCCTGCTGGTTTACACCACTAAAGGCACCTGGCTGTATGGCTTCCCCGACTGGTTTATGAACGGCATTAACTGGTTCTCGTTCACCGCAGCGGACGGTTACGACTACGGTTTGACCCTGCCCTTGCTGTGTCTGGCTGCGGTGATCATCTTTACCGCCGTACTGATGAACTATACCCGTCTTGGCCGTCAGGTTTACGCCATGGGCGGCAACCGTGATGCGGCCTCGCGTCTGGGACTGAACCTGCTGAAACTGCATTTCTACGTCTATGGCTACATGGGCATTCTGGCGGGCGTTGCCGCCGTGGTGCAGGCACAAATCACTCAGTCTGTGGCCCCCAATTCACTGCTTGGTTTTGAGTTGACGGTGCTGGCGGCGGTGGTGCTCGGCGGAACCAGTATGAGCGGCGGACGCGGTACGTTAACCGGAACCCTGCTCGGCGTGGTCCTGCTGGCCTTCTTACAAAACGGCCTGACGCTGCTCAGCGTCTCCTCTTACTGGCATACCGTGTTCAGCGGCGCCATTATCCTGGTCAGCATCAGCGCCACGGCCTGGAACGAAAAACGCAAACTGGCAAGGGAGCTTTGAGATGAAAACAATCGCCAGATTTTTACCCGGTGATGCCATCATTCGCCTGCAATGCGTCATTATTGTGGTCGTCGCACTGGTCTTCTCGGCCCTGCTCGGCAGCCGTTTTTTCAGCGTCGCTAACTTCCAGTCCATCGGTTCGCAGTTACCGATCCTCGGCATGCTGGCCCTGGGGATGGGCATGACCATGCTGACCGGCGGCATTAACCTGTCGATTATTGCCGGGGCGAACGCCTGCTCGCTGGTGATGGCGGCGATTATCGTCACCCATCCGGATAACCCTCTGTTTCTGGTGCTGGCACTGCTGGCAGGCGCTGCCGTCGCGGTTGCCATTGGTACCCTGAACGGTGCGCTGATCGCCTGGGTCGGTGTATCCCCCATTCTCGCCACGCTCGGCACCATGACGCTTATCTCCGGGCTGAATATTCTGCTGTCTAACGGGACGGTCATCTCCGGCTTCCCGACGGCGATTCAATATCTTGGCAACGCAACGATTGCCGGGGTTCCGGTGGCGCTGTTGCTCTTTTTCCTCGTGGCGATCCTGCTGTGGGTACTGCTCGAACACACCACATTAGGGCGCAGCCTGTATCTCGTCGGCTCCAATGAACAGGCAACCCGCTACAGCGGCGTGAATACCCTACGAGTACAAATTTCCGTGTACGTCATTTCGGCACTGCTCGGCTGGGTCGCCGCCATTCTGATGATGGCGAAATTCAACTCGGCGAAAGCCGGATACGGCGAATCCTACCTGCTGGTCACCATCCTTGCCTCCGTACTCGGCGGCATCAACCCGGATGGCGGCTTCGGGCGCATTATCGGCCTGGTGCTGGCACTTATCGTGCTGCAAATGCTGGAAAGCGGTCTTAACTTGCTGGGGGTCAGTAGCTATCTGACGATGGCGCTGTGGGGCGCGGTGCTGATCCTCTTTATCGCATTACAGAATCGTAAAGCCTGATTTCAGGAGAAAAAATTATGGCAAGTTACTTTATTGGTGTGGATGTCGGAACCGGAAGCGCCAGAGCAGGCGTATTTGATCTTAACGGCAGGATGGTCGGTCAGGCCAGTCGGGCCATCGAGATTTACCGCCCGCAGGCCGATTTTGTTGAGCAGTCCTCCGATAACATCTGGCAGGCAGTGTGTAACGCGGTTCGCGATGCCATCAACCAATCAGATATCAACCCGATTCAGGTGAAAGGGTTAGGCTTTGATGCAACCTGTTCTTTGGTGGTGCTGGATAAAGAGGGTAACCCCCTGACCATCAGTCCCTCCGGACGTAGCGAACAGAATATCATTGTGTGGATGGACCACCGCGCCATTACCCAGGCCGACCGCATCAACGCCCTGCATCATCGGGTGCTGGACTACGTCGGCGGCATTATTTCTCCGGAAATGCAGACGCCAAAACTGCTGTGGCTGAAACAGCATATGCCCAATACCTGGGCCAATGCAGGTTACTACTTTGATTTGCCAGACTTCCTCACCTGGCGTGCGACCGGAGACGACACGCGTTCGCTGTGTTCAACGGTCTGCAAATGGACCTATATGGGCCATGAAGACAAATGGGATGCCAGCTACTTCCGCCAGATCGGGCTGGAAGATTTACTGGAGCACGATGCGGCCAAAATTGGCCGCTACGTAAAAACCATGGGTGAACCGCTCGGTCATGGGCTGTCAGCACGCGCCGCCAGCGAAATGGGGCTGATTCCTGGGACCGCGGTCAGCGTATCGATCATCGATGCGCACGCTGGCACCCTCGGCACACTCGGCGCCTGCGGCGTTTCCGGCGAAGTGGCGGATTTCGACCGTCGTGTCGCACTGATTGGCGGCACCTCCACGGGCCATATGGCCATTTCCAAAGAGCCGCGTTTTATCAGCGGCATTTGGGGTCCTTACTACTCAGCGGTGCTGCCGGAATACTGGCTCAACGAAGGCGGGCAGTCGGCTACCGGGGCGTTAATTGACCACGTTATTCAGTCGCATCCGTGCTATGAAACACTACTGGCGCAGGCGAAGTCCCAGGGACAAACCATTTACGAAGTGCTGAATGCACTGCTGCGTAAAATGGCCGGTGAGCCGGAAGATATCGCGTTCCTGACCCGCGACATGCATATCCTGCCCTATTTCCACGGCAACCGCTCACCGCGCGCCAACCCAACGCTCACAGGGGCGATCACCGGGCTGAAGCTATCCCGCACGGCGGAAGATATGGCGTTGCAGTATCTGGCGACTATCCAGGCCATTGCCCTGGGGACACGTCATATTATCGAAACGATGAATCAAAGTGGTTACACCATCGATACCATTATGGCCAGCGGCGGCGGTACAAAGAACCCGATCTTCGTTCAGGAACATGCCAACGCCACGGGTTGCGCAATGTTACTGCCAGAAGAGAGCGAAGCCATGCTGCTGGGTGGCGCGATGATGGGCACCATCGCGGCAGGTGTTTTTGACACCCTCCCGGAAGCCATGTCGGCGATGAGTCGTATTGGTAAGACGGTCACCCCACAAACTAACCGTATTAAGCAGTACTACGATCGCAAATACCGGGTATTCCACGAGATGTATCAGGACCACATGAAATACCGCGAGCTGATGCAGGAGGACGCATGAGTAACTCCTGGTCTCAGGCCACCAGCGTATTTCAGCTCTATAGCGATGCCCTGGCGAGTCTGGGGCAGCATCTGACTGAACCTGTCTGGCAGTCGTTGATGGCGGAGCTACGCGGTTGCCGGGGGAAAATCGTCGTCACCGGCGTGGGCACCTCCGGCATTGCCGCGCGTAAAGTGGCGCATATGCTTGCCTGCGTGGAACGTCCAGCGATTTACCTCAATGCCACCGACGCCGCACATGGCGACCTGGGGTTTTTACGCGCCGATGATCTGGTCATCATGCTGTCACGCGGGGGCAATTCGGATGAGCTCACCCGGCTGCTACCCGGACTGGCAGCGAGAAATGTGCCCATCCTGAGCATCACTGAAAACGCCGCTTCAGCCATTGCTAAAGCATCGAGACTGGTGATTTCCACCGGCGTACAGCGCGAAGCCGATCCGCTAAACATGCTGGCGACCACGTCAATAATGCTGGTACTGGCAATCTTTGACGCCGCCTGCGCCTGCCTGATGAGCGAAAGCGGCTACTCAAAAGAGACGCTGTTATCTGTGCATCCAGGCGGTGATGTGGGATTAACGCTGAGCCGTGGGCAGGCGTGATGGAGAACATGTGATTCCGGCTCAGGGTTCCGTTCACCTCAGCGCTATGACTTTCAGCTATATCCTTTTTGCTGTTCAAACATGTTCAAATAAAAATACAGATGGTCAGGCGGGGCTGGTCCGGCTGAAAATTGCCGACGTGTTTCCGTAAGGCCGGGAGAGCCAGCATGGATGCTGGCTCAGGGCGCGCTCTACAGGGACGTTACATCGCGCCCGGCCCGGTAGCCTGGAGGAATAAGCGGAGGGAACCGCGGAGCGGCAATTTTCCCGCCTGGAGCCGGGATTGTTAAGGGTGCGGCGATAGCACCCTTAACACGTTCACTGGCGTTCAGTGTACAGAAAAGCGATGAACATGAGGTGAACGGAACCCTTTCTCTGAGAAAGCATATTCATATGCTCAGCCAACATATGTTAATGCCGAAGCGTTAACAGGGCGTCATTGCGCAATCTGCCGATTTTTATATATCTAAACAAAAGATAAAACAGTGAAAAAGCGGATTAACGCGCTGCGTTCAACTACCGCTATCTGTTCCGCACGTTAAAAATTCTGTGACGCTCTCCAGCATTCCTGGCGGAAAGCATTCCATTCTCCATTTCAATAAGCAAACTTTAGCTATTCTTATCAAACATACTTACGGGAGATCCTACAGATGATGTCAACGCTTGCTCCGCCATCTGTACTATCCGCTCCCCAGCGCCGTTGTCAGGTGCTTCTGACGCTTTTCCTGCCAGGGCAAGTTGCCACTGCGCAGACTTTCAGCACGCTGAACGGGGTCGATGATGCCACGGTTCGGGAAGATATTATCGGTGCCGGACTCGAAATCCAGCGCTATCACCGACTCGCCATTACCACCGCTCAGAATGGACATTATGCAATAGAAGGAACCCCGCTCAATCAGCGTCTGTGCCTGTTACAGTGGCTGCGCCGTGGCCTGCGGATTTGTCCAACATTTATTGCCCAGCAGTTTACCCCGGCGTTAAAAATGGAACTTAAGCAACGTGGTATTGCGCGAACGCTGTATGACGACACCAATCTGCATGCGCTGATCAACCTGTGTTCCCGACGCTTGCAGAAGCCGTTTGAGTGCCGTGATATCCAGTTCCTGCGGCTTTATTTACAGTACTGCCTGCTACAGCATCACGCAGGGATCACCCCGGAGTTTAATCCTCTGCAACAACGCTGGGCGCAAGCTTGTGCCGAATACCCACTCGCTGAGGAAATAGGCCGCCACTGGCAACGGCACGTTATGCAGAGTGCGCCGCTGGGGGAATCGCTGTTTATGGCGCTGCTGTTTTCGATGATCCGCATCCCCGACCCGATTCGTGATAACCACCAACAGGATCGTCGTCTGCGCCTTGAGATTGCCCGGTTAGTGCTGCGTTTTCGTGAATATGGCAACGTCCGCTTCAGCGATGAACAGGGGCTAAATGACCAACTGTATGTACATCTGGCTCAAGCACTGAACCGCAGTCTGTTCGCCATTGGTATTGATAACACCCTGCCGGAAGAGTTCAGTCGGCTGTATCCCCGGTTAGTACGCACCACGCGTGAAGCGTTACACGGATTCGAAGAGGAATACGATGTGCGTTTTTCCGAGGAAGAGACCGGGCTGGTGGCCGTCATTTTCGGCGCCTGGCTGATGCAGGAAAAGGATTTACACGAGAAGCAGATAATCCTGCTGACCGGCAATAACGAACAACGTGAGGCACATATAGAGCAACAGCTGCGGGAACTGACGCTGCTGCCGCTCAATGTAAAGCATATGCCAATGCAGGACTTTCAAAAAGAAGGTTCACCGCGTGGTGTGGCGCTGATTATTACACCGTACACCACGCCGCTACCGCTGTTTTCACCACCGTTGATTCATGCGGACCTGGCGCTTACGCAACATCAGCAGCAGCAGATCCGCAAAATCCTCGAATCATGATGCCGCTGGTTGCGCCACCACTTTTGGTCGCAGGACAATCGCGGGAAGCGCCACCAGCGCCATCACCCAGAATACGCCACTGCCCAGATTTTGATACAGGTAGCCGGCGAACACGGTCATGATGGCGATACTCCCCCCCATCGCCACCGCGGAATAAACCGCCTGCAAACGAATGACTTCGCTGCCCTGTCGCGTCGCGATATAGCGCATCGCCGCCAGGTGACAGACGGTAAATGTGCCGCAATGCAGGATCTGCACCACAATCAGCCACGGCAGTTCGGTACTCCAGCCCATCAATCCCCAACGCACCACGCCGCAAACGGCAGAGAGCAGCAGCAGATCGCGAGCGCTAAAGCGGCGGAATAGCTTGTGGCTGAGCGCAAAAATAATCACTTCCGCCACCACGCCGAGCGACCATAAGTACCCTACCGCCGAGGCAGAATATCCAGCCGACTGCCAGTAGAGGGCGCTAAAACCGTAATAGGCCGCATGAGCCCCTTGCAGCAGGCTTACGCAGGCGAGAAAACGCCAGCTTTGGGCTATCAACGTGCGCCAGGCCGGCCATCCCGCACTCTCCTGCTGACGGTTTTCCCCCGCAGGCTGAACGCTCGGGCGGATCATCATCCCCAGCAGCATCGACGCGACCCCAAGCGACAACAGTACAAGGATCATCCGGTAATCAAACAGGCTCACCAGTTTACCGGTTAGCGCGGAGCCGATGACAAATGCCACGGACCCCCACAGGCGCACCCGACCATAATCCATGGTTATTTGTTTTTGCCAGGTGTTGGCCAGCGCGTCGGTCAGCGGCACCAGCGGTGAGAAAAACAGGTTAAAACCGACCATCACCACCATCAGCCACGCCACGTTAGTGCCCGCCCAGAAAGCCAGCGCAAAGACCAGCGTCAGGAGCGCCAGGATACGCAAAGCAGAGATCAGGCGAGAGGGATCACTCACGCGCGGCGCAATCAGCAAACTCCCCAGAAAACGAGCAATCAGCCCAGCGCCCAGCAGCACACCAATGGTTTCCGGCGTCAGCCCCAACCCTTCGAGCCAGACGCTCCAGAAAGGCAGAAAAATACCGTAGCTAAAGAAATAGGTGAAATAACTGAGCGCCAGCCAGCGCGTGGAATGCAGAGCCATGAATCCCTCCCGTTTGGAGGCGATAGTCTGGCGACAAACGCAGGCTGGCGCAAGAGAGCATTAACAGACAAATAACATGATTTTCGCCCTATTCGATACAAATTTGCAGCGAAAAATGGCAACGTTCCCCCTGAGCCAGAACCTGCAATCCCGGCTGTCCCTGCATGTGGTGGGCTTTTACCGGATGCGTCTGCGGCTCAAGACACAAGAACGACTCACCCGACATTCTGAACAGCATCAACCATGGAGTTTGCGCTAAAATCGTGACCTTTATCACATCGCGTTGAATGACGGCCCGCCCACTCCAGCCCGAATAGCCAACGTTGAGCCGCTGATGGGGATTGGCTATCTGTATGTGGAATCACAACTGAGCGAACAGTAACGATTACTCCGTCAGACTCACCTCTAAACGTCCCTGTACCGTGGCGATAAAATCAGCAAGCGCGGGTTTTATCGTCCCCTTTTTCCACGCCATCAGCAGTGAAATGGTCGGGATATCGCCGACAATTGGCCGGAAAACCACCTGACCGGTATTAAAATTATTCATATAACCGGGTATCAAAGTTACCCCCAGTCCCATACCGACCAGGTTCATGGTCACCAGAATATTGGTAGCCATCTGTACAATATTGGGCTGGCTTTTTTGCTGCTGGAACCAGTTTTTGACAATCATCGCTAACGCACCGGAATAAGCAGGATCGGTGCTGACAAAATTTACACCGTTCAGTTGCTGTGCCGATATTGCCTTTTCACTGGCTAACGGATGGTTAGCCGGTAGCACCACCACCAGCGGCTCATGGAAAAGTTCCAGATAGTCCAGTTCCGGGCTGTAAACCGGATGGCGCATTAAGCCCACATCCAGCTCCCCACGCAGGATCTTCTCTTCCTGTTCCGTAGTTATCAGACTCACCAATTCAATGTGTGTATCCGGTTGTTTTAAACGAAACAAAGGCAGCACCTTAGGCAGCAGATTTACCTCTGCTGAAGGAACAAAACCAATTGTAAAATGCTTATCTTCCTGCACCGTTTTACGGGCGCGAATTTTCGCGCTCTCCGCCTGTTCGAGGATAGCCAGCGCATCCTGTAAAAAGCACTCTCCCGCCGCTGTCAGAGCCACTTTTCGCTTATCGCGTACCAGCAACGGAACACCCACACAGGCCTCCAGATCGCGGATCTGGCTGCTCAACGACGGCTGAGAGGTATGCAGCTTTTCTGCCGCACGGGTGAAATTCAGCGCCTGAGCCACCGCGACAAAATAGCGTAAGTGCCTCAGTTCCATGCCCTTCTCCTTGTTATCGAAAAAATGTCTCAACTGGTAGAAATTTACTATTTCACAGATTGATAACTAACCAGCAACATCCTTATGGCACAAAAAAAGAAGGTCAATACATCTTAGCTTTCAGGATTAAAAAATATGACCACACCCTCAAATTTAGACATCTACCAACTGATTGATACCCAAAACGGTCGCGTAACGCCACGGATTTATACCGACCCTGAAATTTACCAACTGGAGCTGGAACGGATCTTCGGACGCTGCTGGTTATTCCTCGCGCACGAAAGCCAAATTCCAAAACCGGGTGACTTTTTTAACACCTACATGGGCGAGGATGCGGTCGTGGTGGTGCGTCAGAAAGACGGCAGCATCAAAGCCTTTCTCAACCAATGCCGCCACCGCGCAATGCGGGTCAGTTACGCCGACTGCGGTAACACCCGTGCCTTTACCTGCCCATATCACGGCTGGTCATACGGTATTAACGGCGAGCTCATCGATGTCCCGCTGGAGCCGCGCGCCTACCCACAAGGGTTGTGCAAATCCCACTGGGGGCTGAACGAAGTGCCATGCGTCGAAAGCTACAAAGGGCTGATTTTCGGTAACTGGGATACCACCGCGCCGAACCTGCGCGATTATCTCGGCGACATCGCCTGGTATCTGGACGGCGTGCTGGATCGCCGCGAAGGCGGCACTGAAATCGTCGGTGGTGTACAAAAGTGGACTATTGACTGTAACTGGAAATTCCCCGCCGAGCAGTTTGCCAGCGACCAATATCACGCCCTGTTTAGCCATGCATCTGCCGTTCAGGTACTGGGCGCGAAAGATGACGGCAGTGATAAACGCCTGGGGGACGGACAAACCGCCCGTCCGGTGTGGGAAACCGCCAAAGATGCGCTGCAATTCGGTCAGGACGGTCACGGCAGCGGATTTTTCTTTACCGAGAAACCCGATGCCAACGTCTGGGTCGACGGTGAAGTCTCCAGCTACTATCGCGATACCTATGCAGAGGCCGAACAGCGGCTGGGCAAAGTTCGCGCTCTGCGACTGGCGGGCCATAACAATATCTTCCCAACGCTGTCATGGCTAAACGGTACTGCCACGCTGCGTGTCTGGCATCCACGTGGACCCGATCAGGTAGAAGTGTGGGCATTTTGTATTACCGATAAGGCCGCTTCAGATGACGTCAAAGCGGCATTTGAAAACAGCGCTACCCGTGCCTTCGGCCCGGCTGGGTTCCTTGAGCAGGATGATTCAGAAAACTGGTGTGAAATTCAAAAGCTGCTGAAAGGCCACCGGGCGCGCAATACCAAACTGTGTCTGGAGATGGGATTGGGCCAGGAAAAACGCCGTGAAGACGGTATTCCGGGGATCACCAACTACATCTTCTCAGAAACCGCCGCCCGCGGCATGTACCAGCGTTGGGCCGATCTGCTCAGTAGCGAAAGCTGGCAGGAAGTGCATGAGAAAACCGCCGCTTACCAGCAGGAGGTGATGAAATGAGTACCTTAGTCTCCCTGGAGCTTCATCATCGCATTGCGCAGTTTCTCTACCATGAGGCCAGCCTGCTGGATGACTGGAAGTTTCGCGACTGGCTGGCACAACTGGACGACGACATTCGCTACACCATGCGTACCACAGTCAATGCCCAGACCCGCGATCGTCGCAAAGGCGTGCAGCCGCCGACGACGTGGATTTTCAATGACAACAAAGATCAGCTTGAGCGCCGGATCGCCCGCCTCGAAACCGGTATGGCCTGGGCGGAAGAGCCGCCATCGCGCACTCGTCATCTGATCAGCAACCTGCAGATCAGCGAAACGGGCCAACCCGACGTGTTCGCGGTGCGCCTTAACTACCTGCTGTACCGCGCGCAAAAAGAGCGAGATGAAACCTTTTACGTTGGCATGCGCGTAGACAAAGTACGCCGTCTGCCGGGTGATGAGTGGCGTTTACTGGAGCGTGAGATCGTGCTGGATCAGGCGGTGATCACCTCCCATAACCTGAGTGTACTGTTCTGATGAGCCGTATTTATGCCTGCCCCGTAGGGGATTTGCCGGAGGGTGAAGCTCTCCGGCTCGACACGTCGCCCGTCATCGCGCTGTTTAACGTCGGCGGCGAGTTTTATGCCATTAACGATCGCTGCAGCCACGGCAATGCCTCGATGTCGGAAGGTTATCTGGAAGACGATGCCACCGTGGAATGCCCGCTGCATGCGGCCAGTTTTTGTCTGAAAACCGGCAAAGCGCTATGCCTGCCCGCCACCGATCCGCTGACTACCTATGCCGTGTATGTGGAAGGTAGTGATGTGTTTGTTGATATTCCCGGAGGGGCCTGATGAGCGATTTACGCGACAACATCATCTTTATTACTGGCGGTGGTTCTGGCCTCGGTCTGGCTCTGGTCGAACGCTTTATCGAAGAAGGTGCAAAAGTTGCCACGCTGGAACTGTCGACAGCCAAGGTCGCCAGCTTGCGCCAGCACTTTGGCGAACACGTGCTGGCGGTAGAAGGGAATGTCACCTGTTATGCCGACTATCAGCGGGCGGTGGATCAGATCCTCACGACGTTCGGCAAGCTGGACTGCTTTATCGGTAATGCCGGGATTTGGGATCATAATGCTTCGCTGATCAGTACCTCCGCCGAGGCGCTGGAAAGCGGCTTTCATGAGTTGTTCAACGTTAACGTGCTGGGCTATCTGCTGGGTGCGAAAGCCTGCGCACCGGCACTTATTGCCAGCGAAGGCAGTATCATTTTTACCCTTTCCAATGCCGCATGGTATCCCGGCGGCGGCGGCCCGTTGTATACCGCAAGCAAGCACGCCGCAACCGGACTCATTCGTCAGTTAGCCTACGAATTAGCACCGAAAGTTCGTGTCAACGGCGTAGGGCCGTGCGGTATGGCAACCGACCTACGCGGCCCGCAGGCGTTGGGTCAGAACGATACATCAATTATGCAATCACTGACGCCGGAAAAAATCGCCGCTATCCTGCCGCTGCAGTTTTTCCCTGATCCGGCAGATTTTACCGGTCCATACGTGATGCTGGCATCAAAGCGCAATAACCGTACGTTGAGCGGCGTGATGATCAATGCCGATGCTGGTCTGGGTATTCGCGGTATTCGCCACGTTGCCGCCGGACTGGATCTCTGAGGAGGCGTTATGCACAACAAAATTATTGCTATCGTCGGCGGTGGACAGGCCGCAGCGATGGCGGCGGTAGCACTGCGCCAGCAAGGGTTTGACGGCGAGATACATCTGTTCTCCAATGAGCCGCATCTGCCGTACGAACGCCCTCCATTGTCCAAAGCCATGCTACTGGACGACACCCCACAGCTACAGCCGGTACTCAACGCGGCCTGGTGGCAGGAAAATAATGTTCATCTGCATCTGAACGTGACTATCCAGACGCTTGGTCGCCAGACACATCAGCTCGAGCTGGCTGACGGCCAGGTTTATCCGTGGGATCAGCTACTGATTGCCACGGGAGCGGCTGCCCGCCCTCTTCCACTGCTGGATAAACTGGGCGATCGCTGCTTTACCCTGCGCCACGCAGACGACGCGACTCGTCTGCGAGATGCATTACTCCCCGGTAAATCGATTGTGATTATCGGGGCGGGCACCATTGGTCTGGAACTGGCGGCCAGTGCGACCCAGCGCGGCTGCCGGGTAACGGTAGTGGAGCAGGCTCCAACGGTGATGGGCCGCAATGCGCCTGCCCCAGTGCGTGACTATCTGCTAGCACGCCACCAACAGGCGGGTGTGCAGGTACGGCTCAACAGCACCATCGAGCACGTCGAAAGCGGTGAGTTACTTACCCTGACGCTGCAAAATGGTGAAAGCGTCACTGCCGATGCGGTGATCTACGGAATTGGTATCGTGGCGAATGACGCACTGGCCCGCGATGCAGGACTGGAGACGGCGAACGGCATTATCGTTGATACCGCTTGTACCACCTCCGATCCGGCGATTTTTGCTGCCGGCGACGTGGCACTGACGTGTCAGCCCGACGGTTCGTTGGCGCGTGTCGAAAGCTGGGAAAATGCCAATATCCAGGCACAAATTGCCGCTGCCGCAATGCTCAATTTACCGTTGCCGGAGAAGACATCTGGCTGGTTCTGGACTGACCAATACCAGGATAATTTGCAGTTTATTGGCGAAATGCAGGGAGATAGCTGGCTTGTGCGCGGTGATGCTGATGCGCAGAAAGCGATATGGTTTAACCTGCAGGATGGCGTGATAGTCGGCGCAGTAACGTTGAATCAGGGACGAGAAATACGTTTATTGAGGAAATGGATTCAGGCCAGGAAAAAGCCGCCAATGGCGGCTTTAGTCGATGAAGCAATCGTGCTTAAGTCGATATAACGGCTGGAGGATGCTGCGTTTATCCGGCCTACAAATCACTCGTATGTAGGCCGGATAAGGTGTTTACACCGCCATCCGGCAATCCGTATTACTTACGCGTAAACCGGGAAGCGTGCACAGATATCCAGCACTTTACCTTTCACACGCTCAATAACAGCTTCGTCATTGATGTTGTCCAGAACGTCACACATCCAGCCAGCCAGTTCTTTCACTTCTGCTTCTTTAAAGCCACGACGAGTCACAGCCGGAGAACCAATGCGGATACCAGAAGTCACAAACGGGCTCTTCGGATCGTTCGGCACGCTGTTTTTGTTAACGGTGATGTTAGCACGGCCCAGCGCGGCGTCAGCTTCTTTACCAGTCAGGTTTTTATCAACCAGATCCAGCAGGAACAGGTGGTTTTCAGTACCGCCAGAAACCACTTTGTAACCACGGTTCAGGAACACTTCCACCATCGCTTTGGCGTTTTTAGCAACCTGCTGCTGGTAAACTTTGAACTCTGGCTCCATCGCTTCTTTCAGCGCTACCGCTTTTGCCGCGATAACATGCATCAGCGGGCCGCCCTGCGCGCTTGGGAACACCGCGGAGTTCAGTTTTTTGTACAGCTCTTCGTCACCGCCTTTCGCCAGGATCAGGCCGCCACGTGGACCCGCCAGGGTTTTGTGGGTGGTGGTGGTCACAACGTGTGCGTGTGGAACCGGGTTCGGGTAAACGCCTGCGGCAATCAGACCCGCAACGTGCGCCATGTCAACGAACAGGTATGCGCCGATGCTATCAGCGATTTCGCGCATTTTTGCCCAGTCAACCACACCGGAATAAGCAGAGAAGCCACCGATGATCATCTTCGGTTTGTGCTCTTTGGCCTGCTTAGCCATATCTTCATAGTCAATTTTACCGGACTCATCAATACCGTAAGGGATGATGTTGTACAGTTTGCCGGAGAAGTTTACCGGGGAGCCGTGAGTCAGGTGGCCGCCTTGTGCCAGGTTCATACCCAGAACGGTATCACCCGGTTGCAGCAGTGCGGTATAAACAGCGAAGTTAGCCTGAGAACCTGAGTGCGGTTGGACGTTAGCGTAATCAGCGCCAAACAGCTCTTTCGCGCGGTCGATCGCCAGTTGCTCAACGATATCAACGTATTCGCAACCGCCGTAATAGCGCTTGCCCGGATAACCTTCAGCGTATTTGTTGGTCAGCTGAGAACCCTGTGCCTGCATCACGCGCGGGCTGGTGTAGTTTTCGGAGGCGATCAGTTCGATGTGCTCTTCCTGACGTACTTTTTCCTGCTCCATAGCCTGCCACAGTTCGGCATCATAATCGGCAATGTTCATTTCACGCTTTAACATCCGCATCTCCTGACTCAGCTAACAATAGAATTTCGGCCTAAAAAGGTTGTCCCTAGGACTTCGGCCAACAGTATAACCGAATCATTCTTCGATAACAGGTCTTGACAAAGGATTTTACGCAAACGATTACCTTCGCGGTACACAAGGCTTTTTGGAACAAAGCTCTGCTGAATTTCAACGGATTTCTTTTCAGGTTTGTGATGCAGATTTTTCACGTTGTAACCTTTACAACGCAAAGTTACAAAGAACCATTTACAATGCAGGGGTATTTTTTATAAGATGTATTTGACATACATCATTAAAGTCTCAGATAAAGGAAGACCGTATGCTTGACGCACAAACCATCGCTACAGTGAAAGCCACCATTCCCTTGCTGGTTGAAACAGGTCCGAAACTGACCGCTCATTTCTACGATCGCATGTTTACGCATAACCCAGAGCTGAAAGAAATTTTCAACATGAGTAACCAGCGTAATGGCGATCAGCGCGAAGCGTTGTTTAACGCCATTGCCGCGTATGCCAGCAATATCGAAAACCTGCCAGCGCTACTGCCAGCGGTCGAGAAAATCGCCCAGAAGCATACCAGCTTCCAGATTAAACCCGAGCAGTACAACATCGTGGGTGGTCATCTGTTGGCAACGCTGGATGAAATGTTCAGCCCAGGCCAGGAAGTGCTGGATGCGTGGGGCAAAGCGTATGGGGTGCTGGCTAACGTCTTTATCAACCGTGAGGCGCAAATCTACAGCGAAAATGCCAGCAAAAATGGCGGCTGGGAAGGCACCCGTCCTTTCCGCATCGTGGCCAAAACCCCGCGTAGCGCGTTAATCACCAGCTTTGAGTTTGAACCGGTCGACGGCGGTGCGGTCGCAGAATACCATCCGGGGCAGTATCTGGGCGTTTGGCTGAAGCCAGAAGGCTTCCCACATCAGGAGATTCGTCAGTACTCACTGACTCGTAAACCGAACGGCAAAGGCTACCGTATTGCCGTTAAGCGTGAAGAAGGTGGTCAGGTCTCAACCTGGTTGCACAACCACGCAAATGTGGGTGACGTTGTTCATTTAGCTGCACCTGCTGGCGATTTCTTTATGGATGTCGCCACCGATACTCCTGTGTCTCTGATTTCCGCAGGCGTCGGTCAGACCCCAATGCTGGCCATGCTGGACACGCTGGCAAAAGCGAATCATACCGCGCAGGTTAACTGGTTCCACGCGGCTGAAAACGGCGACGTGCATGCCTTTGCCGATGAAGTGAATGAACTAGGCAAAACGCTGCCACGCTTTAGCGCACACACCTGGTATCGTGAGCCAACCGAAGCCGATCGTGCGAAAGGTACGTTTGACAGTGTTGGGCTGATGGATCTGAATAAACTGGAAGGCGCTATCAGTGACCCGGCGATGCAGTTCTACCTGTGCGGCCCGGTTGGCTTTATGCAATTTGCTGCAAAGCAACTGGTCGGTCTGGGTGTGAAAAACGAAAACATTCATTACGAATGCTTCGGCCCACATAAAGTCTTGTAATTAAGTCAGTGAGTAGGCCGGATAAGGCGTATACGCCGTCATCCGGCAATCACGCTGCCTGATGCACTACGCTTATCAGGCCTACAAATTAACGGCGCGGCTTAGATTGCCGCGTCGTCTTCTTCGCCAGTACGGATACGAATAACACGCGCCACATCGAAGACAAAAATCTTACCGTCGCCGATTTTGCCGGTCTGGGCAGTACGAATAATCGTGTCGACACAGGTATCGACAATATCGTCGGTCACCACGATTTCAATTTTTACCTTCGGCAGAAAATCCACCATATATTCCGCGCCACGGTACAACTCGGTGTGGCCTTTCTGACGGCCAAATCCCTTCACTTCTGTCACTGTCATACCGGTAATGCCGACTTCTGCCAGCGCTTCGCGGACATCGTCCAGCTTGAAGGGTTTAATAATCGCATCAATTTTTTTCATGCTATTCCTTGAAAAGGTCGCCTGTCTTTTGATCAAATAAAGCTAACATAATCCGCAGATTTATTCTTTGAAATCGTTTGCATCAAGTTCATGACGAGAGAGCAACTTGTAGAATTCTGTGCGATTGCGTCCCGCCATTCGTGCAGCATGGGTAACATTGCCTTTGGTGATTTGCAGTAGCTTACGCAAGTAGTTGAGCTCAAACTGATTGCGCGCTTCAACAAAGGTTGGCAGCGCCGTATTTTCACCTTCCAGTGCCTGCTCTACCAGCGCGTCACTGATCACCGGCGAAGAGGTTAACGCCACGCACTGTTCAATCACGTTGACCAACTGACGCACGTTGCCCGGCCAACTGGCGGTCATTAAACGTTTCATCGCATCAGTCGAAAAAGCACGGACAAACGGTTTGTGCCGTTCGGCTGACTGACGCAGCAGATGGTTTGCCAGCAGTGGTATATCTTCTGTACGCTCGGCCAGCGCCGGGATCTTCAGACTTACCACGTTGAGACGGTAATAGAGATCCTCACGAAATTCGCCCCGCGCCATGGCTTTGGGCAGGTCGCGGTGCGTTGCAGAAACAATCCGCACATCAATGTCGATATCACGATTGCTACCGAGCGGACGAACTTTACGCTCCTGCAATACGCGCAGCAATTTAACCTGTAACGGCGCGGGCATATCGCCTATTTCGTCGAGAAATAACGTCCCGCCTTCTGCTGCCTGAAACAAACCTTCACGATTACTCACCGCTCCGGTAAAGGCACCGCGCGCATGACCAAAAAGCTCTGATTCCAGCAGTTGTTCCGGCAACGCCCCACAGTTTATGGCGATAAAGGGCTTGTGGCTGCGCGGACTGGCGTTGTGAATCGCCTGGGCAAACACCTCTTTCCCGGTGCCGCTCTGCCCGTTGATCAATACGCTGACATCCGATTGCGCGACCATCCGCGCCTGTTCTAACAAACGCAGCATTAACGGGCTACGGGTAACAATTGATTCGCGCCAGCTATCATCAGTAGCAGGCGCGGACTGTTCCAGCGCACCGTCAATCGCTTTGTATAGCGCGTCTTTATCGACCGGCTTGGTGAGAAAGCTGAAAACGCCCTGCTGCGTTGCCGCGACAGCATCGGGAATAGAGCCGTGCGCAGTCAGGATAATGACCGGCATCCCCGGCTGCACTTTCTGGATTTCAGTGAACAGCTGCATGCCGTCCATTTCATCCATGCGCAGGTCGCTAATCACCAGATCCACTTTTTCACGATTCAGTACCCGTAATCCTTCCTGCCCACTTTCTGCAGTTACGACGCTGTAACCTTCACTGGTCAGCCGCATACCGAGCAATTTCAACAGCCCCGGATCGTCATCGACGAGCAGCAGATGCGCGGGCTTGCGGCTTATCATGGCGTGACCTCCCCATCATCAGGCGTCGTGAGCTTATCAGTACCGTGCAACGCATCGGGATTGTAGCTGCCGGCAGGTTTACGGGTGGACAGTTGTCGTTCAATATCGGTCAGGTTTTCCAGCTTACGGGTGGTGAGATCGAGCTGGCTCTGCAAATTCTGTTGCTGTTGGCGCAGCGCATCAAGATCGCTGTCAGATGACTGCTGAAGTTTACTGTAGCGCATACGTTCTTCTGCAAGCTGTAACTGCAGCGTTTGACTACTGCGCCAGACCTGATAAAGCGGACGGACCTGGGCCGGAATTTGCGGGCTTAGCGCATCCAGACGGGTCATTATTTCACGCCTTTCAGGCGGTGTAATGTGGGCGCCATCAAGCAGGATCCCACGCTTAAAAGCACCCTGCCAGGTATCCGTGAGTTGGGTACTGGCTTCACTGCGTGCCTGAACAGGCATCAGGCGATCGGCACAATCCATGGTTCGCAGCCAGTAGAGCGGGTTGGTATCTGTGGACTGGCCCGATAGCGACCAGATATCCGTACATTCGGTGGCAAGGTAATCAGCGAGTTGATGCGGCGGGATTTTCTCCTGCGAAGGATCGCCGATAATGTGATTCACCGCGTTGGGAACGCAGCCGACCAGCGCCAGGCATGGCAGACTTGCGAGTAAGACGCGGCGAATAAAATCTCGTTTAAGCATTCGGGCAACAACGTGTGGCATACTCACCAGACTTAGGTTCATTTTAGTGGTTTTTCGATGCAGATAGCGGCAGTTCTATGCGGAAACAAACGCTTTGCGCATGCTCATCAACCAGATACAGTTTTCCCCGCATACGGCGGATACAGTCTCTGGCGATGCTCAGTCCCAACCCGCTTCCTTTGACTGCCCCTTTTCGCTGATGGCTACCCTGGAAAAAAGGTTCGAAGATCATCGCCTGTTCTGCTTCTGGAATCGGTGTGCCGGTATTTATGACATCAATGTATACCGTCGAGCCATGCAAACTGCTGCGGATCCAAATGTTACCGGATTCAGCGCCATAGTGCACCGCATTGGAATAAAGATTGTCCAGCACGCTCATTAACAGCATGGGCTCGGCCAGACAAGCGTTCGCCGCCAGCGCAACATCAGTATGTATCATTTTGGCGCGAGCGGGCAGGCTATGTGCTGAAACAACACTTTCCACCAACGGCGCGATTTCTACGCGCTCAAGTTCTACTTCGTCATCCGCCAGCTTGCGGTTGTAATCAAGCAATTGCTCAATCAGCTTTTGTAGATTACGGCTACTGTCATCCAGAATACCGACCACCTCTTTTTGCTCGGGAGTGAGCGGTCCAACTACCTGATCGGCCAGCAACTCCGTGCCTTCACGCATACTTGCCAGCGGCGTTTTCAGTTCATGTGAGAGATGGCGTAAAAACTGATGTCGCTGTGACTCAAGCCAGGAAAGGCGCTCGCTCAACCAGATTATGCGCTGGCCAACGGAACGCAGTTCCCGGGGGCCTGTAAACAATACGCTATCGCCCAGTGAGCGACCTTCCCCCAGACGATTAATCATCCGTTCAATACCCTTCACCGGGCCGATAATCATACGGGTAAACAGCAGTACCATCGCCAGACTAACGAGAAACAGTACCAGCGCCTGCCAGCCAAAGAACTGACCACGTTCGGCAATTTCTTGTTGTAACTGCTGACCGCGCGAGAAGACCACGGTACGGGTGGCCTGCACCATGTCGGTATTCGCATTAGCGAAGGCTTCCAGACGGGCTGCCGCCTGGCTGTCAGGACCGCTGTTATTACACTGCAGTTGGGCGAGATCGTTGAGATCCTGCCGTAACGCCTGGTAGAGCTTATTGTCCGGCAACACGCCCGCATGCGCGTCCAGCATGTCGCTATAACGCTTACGCTGGCTCTGGTAAACCTTTGCCAGCGTCGGATCATCCAGCACACAATACTGTCGGTAGCTACGCTCCATCTCCAGCGCGGCATTGGTCATCGCCTCGCTGCGTCGGGCATCAATGAGCGTGGTTCTGTTAGTCAGCGCCGCCTGAGCGCTCAGGGCGTTCAGACTCTGCCACGCTTGCCAGGCCAGTACGAGCAAAGGGAGCAGGATCAGCAAAAATGCCAGCGTCACCAGCTGACGTAAGGATCGAGGGAAAACAGACCAGCGCTTCAAGGCGTTACTCTCAATGGACGGGAATAAGACGATGCTAACTGAGGGGAACGTCAGATACAACAAAGCCGGGATTAACCCGGCTTTGTTATGGAATAAGGCGGTGCCTAACTCGACGTTTCGCCCGAAGGTAGATATGAGCTTCGCTAATATCAGATGTTGGACGGCAGGCACCTTGTTGTGCGTCATTCGAAGTTTATGTAGCACGTCCCGAAGGGGCTGACATAAGAAGGTGAATGAGCCACTGGTTAATATTATGCAGCATCTGTGCCAATATTCAAAACACTTTATTAACACAATGATAAATATAAGAAATATGAATAATTGTGTAAAAATAAGGATTGAGTGTTTTTTGTGCACTCTGTCGCTAATAAGCAACACTCGCTGCACTTAAAAATAAAATCATTATAGATCAAATTATTAAGTGTCTCTTTTTGGCGACAGGCCAACCCTGACAATGTCGGGATTTCCCGACACTTTAATTTTTCGGCATAAGCGCTGAGTTTATTGCCGGATGGCGGCGTAAACGCCTTATCCGGCCTACAAGCGCCCTTCCCCGTAGGCCTGATAAGCGCAGTGCCATCAGGCAGCCGGATGGCGGCGTAAGTGCCTTATCCGGCCTACAAGCGCTCTTCCCCGTAGGCCTGATAAGCGCAGCGCCATCAGGCGCTCTGTATCCTGGCGACAAAAAAGCCCCTCGAGAGGGGCTTCATGATGTTCGACCAGATTAACCGAGCTGTTTACGCGCATTACGGAAGATGCGCATCCACGGGCTGTCCTCGCCCCAGTTTTCCGGGTGCCAGGAGTTGCTCACGGTACGGAATACACGTTCCGGGTGTGGCATCATAATCGTTACGCGACCATTTTCAGTGGTAACAGCAGTGATACCGTTTGGAGAACCGTTCGGGTTAGCCGGATAGGTTTCGGTCACCTTACCGAAGTTATCAACGTAGCGTAGCGCCACCAGCCCTTTGCTCTCCAGCCCAGCCAAATGCGCATCGTCACGCACTTCTACGCGACCTTCGCCGTGAGAAACCGCGATTGGCATCTGTGACCCCACCATACCCTGCAGCAGCAGAGACGGGCTTTGTGTCACTTCGACCAGGCTGAAACGCGCTTCAAAGCGATCGGAGTGGTTACGCACAAAGCGCGGCCACAGGTCGCTTCCAGGGATCAGCTCGCGCAGGTTAGACATCATCTGACAACCGTTACACACGCCGAGTGCCAGCGTTTGCGGGCGATGGAAGAAGGTTTCGAACTCATCACGTACCCGATTGTTGAACAGAATCGACTTCGCCCAACCTTCCCCTGCCCCAAGCACATCACCGTAAGAGAAGCCACCACAGGCCACCAGCGCCTGGAAGTTACCCAGACCAATACGACCGCCCAGCAGATCGCTCATATGCACGTCGATAGCGTCAAAACCCGCACGGTGGAAAGCTGCCGCCATTTCTACGTGGGAGTTAACGCCCTGTTCGCGTAGCACGGCAACTTTTGGACGCGCACCGGTAGCGATATACGGAGCCGCAATATCTTCGTTGATATCAAATGACAGTTTAACATTGAGGCCAGGATCGGCATCGTTGGTTTTAGCATTGTGTTCCTGATCGGCACATTCCGGGTTGTCGCGCAGACGCTGCATCTGCCAGGTTGTTTCCGCCCACCACATACGCAGGGTAGTACGGCTTTCGCTAAACACCGGCTGACCTTGAGCGGTCAGGGTGAAACGATCGCCGGCTACCGCCTGACCGAGATAATGTACGCAATCAGCCAGACCGTTCGCCGCCAGAATTGCTTCTACCGCGTCACGGTCAGCAGCGCGAATCTGAATGACAGCCCCCAGCTCTTCATTAAACAGCGCCGCCAGATGATCATCGCCCAGAGTACCGATATCTGCTTCAACGCCGCAGTGACCGGTAAAGGCCATTTCTGCCAGCGTAACCAGCAGACCGCCGTCGGAGCGGTCATGGTAAGCCAGCAGCTTACGTTGTGCGACCAACGCCTGAATGGCGTCGTAGAAGCCTTTCAACTGCGTTACATCGCGCACATCGGCAGGTTTGTCGCCCAGTTGACGGTATACCTGTGCCAGCGATGTCGCACCCAGCGCATTGTGACCAAGGCCAAGATCAATCAGCAACAGCGCATTGTCTTCAGTAGACAGTTGCGGCGTGATTGTATGGCGCACGTCTTCCACGCGAGCAAAGGCAGTGATCACCAGTGACAGCGGGGAGGTCATTTCACGCTGCTCGTTACCTTCCTGCCAGCGGGTTTTCATCGACATGGAGTCTTTACCCACCGGGATAGTCAGGCCAAGCGCCGGACATAACTCTTCCCCGACAGCTTTTACCGCTTCGTACAGCCCGGCATCTTCACCGGGATGGCCAGCAGCCGCCATCCAGTTTGCTGACAATTTGATACGTTTGATATCGCCAATCTGCGTGGCCGCAATATTGGTTAGCGCTTCACCGACGGCCAGACGCGCAGAGGCGGAAAAGTCCAGCAGCGCGACAGGTGCGCGTTCACCGATAGACATCGCTTCGCCATAGTAGCTATCCAGACTGGCGGTAGTGACCGCACAGTTCGCTACCGGAATCTGCCACGGACCAACCATTTGGTCACGCGCCACCATCCCGGTGACAGTACGGTCGCCGATGGTAACGAGGAAGGTTTTTTCGGCGACAGTCGGCAGGTGCAGCACACGGTTTACCGCGTCAGCAATCGTAATATGCTCACGTGTCAGCAGCTCGCCTTTGGCTTTCAGCGTTTGTACGTCGCGGGTCATTTTCGGCGTTTTACCCAGCAGAACGTCCAGCGGCATGTCAATCGGCTGGTTGTCGAAGTGGCTATCGCTCAACGTCAGGTGTTGTTCTTCGGTGGCTTCACCAATCACCGCATAGGGGGCACGCTCGCGCTTACACAATTCATCAAACAGCGGCAGTTGATCGGCGGCCACCGCCAGCACATAGCGCTCCTGAGATTCGTTACACCAGATTTCCAGCGGGCTCATACCCGGTTCATCACTCAGGATATCGCGCAACTGGAATTTGCCGCCGCGTCCGCCGTCGCTGACCAGCTCCGGCATGGCATTAGACAGGCCACCCGCACCAACATCGTGGATGAACAGGATCGGGTTAGCGTCCCCCATCTGCCAGCAACGGTCGATAACTTCCTGGCAGCGACGCTCCATTTCCGGGTTGTCGCGCTGTACAGAAGCGAAATCAAGATCGGCATCAGACTGGCCGGAAGCCATAGATGATGCCGCACCACCGCCCAGGCCGATGTTCATCGCCGGACCGCCGAGGACGATCAGCTTCGCGCCGACGACGATCTCGCCTTTCTGCACGTGATCTTCACGGATATTGCCGATCCCACCCGCCAGCATGATCGGTTTGTGGTAACCGCGCAGCTCTTCACCGTTATGGCTGTTCACTTTCTCTTCATAGGTGCGGAAGTAGCCCGTCAGCGCAGGACGACCAAATTCGTTGTTAAACGCAGCACCACCCAGTGGACCTTCGGTCATAATATCCAGTGCGGTGACAATACGGTCCGGCTTGCCAAAATCTTCTTCCCACGGCTGTTCAAAGCCCGGGATACGCAGGTTGGAAACGGAGAAACCCACCAGTCCAGCTTTCGGTTTCGCACCGCGCCCGGTTGCGCCTTCATCGCGAATTTCACCGCCAGAGCCCGTTGCGGCACCTGGCCACGGCGAGATTGCCGTCGGGTGGTTATGGGTTTCAACCTTCATCAGGATATGAGCAGGCTCCTGATGGAAATCGTAGCGACCGGTCTGGTGGTCAGCAAAGTAGCGACCCACTTCAGAACCTTCCATCACCGCTGCGTTATCTTTATAGGCAGACAGGACGTGATCCGGCGTGGTTTCAAAGGTGTTTTTGATCATCTTGAACAGCGATTTCGGCTGCTGCTTACCGTCGATCACCCAGTCGGCATTAAAAATTTTATGACGGCAGTGCTCGGAGTTGGCCTGTGCAAACATGTACAGTTCGATGTCGTTCGGGTTGCGTCCCAGCTTAGTGAACGCATCTTGCAGATAGTCGATTTCATCCTCTGCCAGCGCAAGACCCAAACGCAGGTTAGCGTCAATCAACGCCTGGCGTCCTTCACCCAGCAGGTCAACGCTGGAAACCGGCGCAGGCTGGTGATGAACAAACAGTTTTTCAGCATCGCTCAGCGCAGAGAAAACCGTTTCCATCATGCGGTCATGCAGAATATTGGCAACCGTCAGCCACTGCTCAGCAGTCAGCGTGGAGGCCTCAACATACCAGGCAATGCCACGTTCCAGGCGGCTAATCTGTTGCAGGCCGCAGTTATGGGCAATATCAGTCGCTTTAGAAGACCACGGGGAGATGGTACCCGGGCGAGGCGTGACCAGCAGCAGTTTGCCTTCAGGGGCATGACTGTGAAGAGCAGGACCATATTTCAGCAGACGTGCAAGTTGCGCGCGCTCGTCCTCATTCAATGGTGCATTCAGATCGGCAAAATGGACGTACTCGGCGTAAATATTGTGGACCTGGAGGTTGGCAGCCTGAAAACGTGCCAGCAGTTTGTTAATACGGAATGCAGACAGTGCAGGTGAACCACGCAGAATTTCCATCATAAGTCTCTCGTCTTCTAAGCTTTCGGTGTGCCCAAGTGGGGGAAACGGGCGTCATTATAAAGAATCTACCGCGCCGACGAAACCGTTTGCGTCGAAATAAAATCACGACCTTGTCTTATCATCAAATGCGGTCTGTTTTCTGAATAAGTTGCCAACTGACGCAAGTTTAAGCAAAATGCCGCTCATTAATGACTAATTCACTTCTTAATCAATACAACAGCACGCAGAGACAACGTACGGTTCAGAGAATTAACTAATTGAAAAAATTAAAGATTAATTATCTGTTCATCGGTATTTTGACGCTGTTGTTGGCAGCGGCCCTCTGGCCATCCATCCCCTGGTTCGGTAAAGCCGACAATCGTATCGCCGCCATTCAGTCGCGGGGAGAGCTGCGCGTCAGTACCATCGACTCGCCGCTCACTTACGCCACGCTTAATGGGAAAAAGTTTGGACTGGATTACGAACTGACCAAAGCCTTCGCCAACTACCTGGGTGTGAAGCTGAAAATCACCGTACGCCAGAACATCAGCCAGCTTTTTGACGACCTGGATAACGGGAATGCCGATCTGTTAGCCGCGGGTCTGGTGTATAACAGCGAGCGCGTTAAAAATTATCAGCCGGGTCCGACCTACTATTCCGTATCGCAACAACTGGTGTATCGGGTTGGGCAATATCGCCCTCGCAGCCTTGCCAGTGTGACCGAAAATCAGCTGACCATCGCCCCGGGACACGTGGTGATAAACGACCTCCAGCAGTTAAAAGAAAAAAAATATCCGGACCTGAGCTGGAAAGTTGATGAGAAAAAGGGCACCACTGAACTGCTTGATGATGTCATCGCCGGTAAGCTGGACTATACCATCGCGGATTCCGTCGCCATCAGCCTGTACCAGCGTGTACACCCTGAGCTGGCCGTCGCGCTGGATGTCTCCGACGAACAGCCGGTGACCTGGTTCAGCCGTCTGGACGATGACAATACGCTGTCCGCTGCCCTGCTGGATTTCTTCAATACCATGAATGAAGACGGCTCGCTTGCGCGGCTGGAAGAAAAGTACCTTGGGCATGGCGATGATTTTGACTATGTTGATACCCGCACCTTCCTGCGTGCGGTTGATAGCGTGTTACCGGATCTGAAGCCACTTTTTGAGAAATATGCGCAGGAAATAGACTGGCGACTGCTCGCGGCAATCTCTTACCAGGAATCACACTGGGACGCGCAGGCAACCTCCCCGACCGGTGTACGCGGTCTGATGATGCTGACCAAAAATACTGCCCAGAGCCTTGGGCTCACTGATCGTACCGATGCCGAACAGAGCATCAGCGGCGGCGCGCGATATTTGCAGGACATGATGAGCAAAGTGCCGGATACCGTCCCCGAAGGAGAACGTATCTGGTTTGCACTCGCCGCTTACAATATGGGCTACGCACATATGCTGGATGCGCGGGCGCTGACGGTAAAAACCAAAGGCAACCCGAACAGTTGGTCCGATGTAAAACAACGTCTGCCGCTGCTCAGTCAAAAGCCGTATTACAACAAGCTGACCTATGGCTATGCACGCGGTCACGAAGCCTACGCCTATGTGGAAAATATCCGTAAGTACCAGATAAGTCTGGTGGGATACCTGCAAGAGAAAGAAAAGCAGGCGATTGAAACACAGCGACTGGCACAGGATTACCCGGCGGTATCACCCACAGAACTGTTAGGCGAGGAGAAGTTTCCGCTGGCGGCATTCCTGTCTCAGACCTCATCAAGCTATCTGTCGCACTCCCCTTCTCTGCTATTTTCGACGCAGAAAAAAGAGCAGAAGTAGTCTTTGAAGGGAATTAGCGCAACACCCTCAGGCAATCAGATCGGTATTCACACGTTGGAGGATTTTTTCAGGGCTTTAATTTCCTGACGACGCATACGGAAAAAATCGCTGAGCAACGTGGCGCATTCATCGCGTAACACGCCTTCAGTCACGTCAACCCGATGGTTCATGCCTGGATGATGCAGTACGTCCATTAACGAACCCGCCGCCCCCGTTTTCGCATCGCGCGCACCAAAAACTACCCGGCCAATACGGCTGTGCACCATCGCACCAGCACACATGACGCACGGTTCCAGTGTGACATACAACGTTGCATCCAGCAGACGGTAGTTTTGTAGCACCAGACCGCCCTGACGCAACGCCATGATTTCAGCGTGGGCAGTAGGATCATGATGGCCAATCGGCCGATTCCAGCCTTCGCCAATAACGCGGTTGTTGAGTACCAATACTGCACCCACCGGGACTTCACGCTCATCCCAGGCGCGCTTAGCTAACGTTAAAGCGTGGCGCATCCAGTATTCGTGGCTAAATTCAACATCAGACAAAGGGGTAACTCCAGTAATAAAAAGCGGACGCATTATACCCGTCATACTCCAAATTGCATGCGCGTTCGCTATTCGAGTTGTTGCAGTTCCCCGCGCGGCGTGACGCGCCAGCGATGCTGGCAAAAAGAGAGTAGTGGATTGTCCTGCTTACTGTCGCTGTAACCGCTGTATAGATGCAACGGCGCGCCAATCTGCTGTTCCAGTTGCGCCACTTTTTCATGTCCCAGGCAGCGTAACGGCAATACCCAGCCACCGTATCCACGCGCCATTTGACTGGCGATCAGATTAACACGCGGCAGCCACGGCGTATCGAAGTAAACCTGCTCTACCAGCGACTGCGGGGAACCGGTGATAAGCCAAATATCAGCATCGGAGCTTAACAAGTACGTCGTCAGACGCTGCTGCACGACAGGAAATGCCGTCACATGACCGCGAAACCAGCGCACAAAATCGGCCTGATGTGCCTTCAGGCGCGTTTCACTGCGACCAAAAGTACAGCCCCACAAGAGCAGGCTCATGGGCCAGCGAGCAGCGCGCCCTTTAATTAACATTGCCAGCGCAATAATCGGCAACAGAGGCAGCACCAGCAACGCATTTAGCGGTTGGCGACGCAACAGAAAACGTAAGAAACTGCCGAACATATCCTGCTGGTGTAACGTGCCATCCAAATCAAAAAAAACAACGCGACGCTGGTGACTGGTCAAACCTTATTCCTCTGGATCGTTGAACCCCAATAGCCAGGTAAACAGGAACCCGGAAATTACCGCTACCAGATAGCCTAACAGATAGAACATCACTTTTCCGGCAACAATCGTCAGTGCCAGCGGCAATCCCGAGATGCCAAAGGTGATGACCGTCGCCACTTTCCAGTAGCTGATCAGCGCCCCACCAACTGCACCACCGAGACAGGCACCGATGAACGGCTTGCCTAATGGCAATGTCACACCAAAAATCAGCGGTTCGCCAATACCCAGCAATCCGACCGGCAGCGCGCTTTTAATCACTTTTTTCAGCCGTGCGTTACGGGTTTTCATCAGTACCGCAATAGCTGCACCGATTTGCCCCACTCCGGCCATCGCCAGAATAGGAAAGAGTGCGTTATACCCGTGCGCCTGTACCAGCTCTACATGGATAGGGACCAATCCCTGATGGAGTCCGGTGAGAACCAGTGGCAGAAAGGTGCCTGCCAGCACCGCACCCACCAGGAAGCCACCGCGATCGATAGCCCAGGAAGCGCCATGGGCAATGGATTCGGCTATCCAGCCACCAAGCGGTTGCAGCGCCACAATGGCGATGGTCCCGGTAATAAGAGTGGTCAGTAGTGGATTAAGGATCAGTTCAAGAGACTCCGGCAGCACTTCGCGGAATTTACGCTCAATCCAGCACATTAGCGCTACCACCAGCAGCACCGCGATCACCCCACCGCGTCCCGGCTGCAAGGCCTCGCCAAACAAGGTAATTTGCGCCAGTTGCGGGCTGGAGAGAATGCCGGCCATCACGCCCCCCATCGCCAGCGAACCACCAAATACTTTGGCAGTATTCACCCCGACAAGGATGTTCATAATGGCAAACACGGCGCTACCGAAAATGCCTAACAGTCCCAACATATTCGGATAGTGGGTAGCCAAGTCCCCCACGATGTCCGGACGTTTGAGGATGTTAATGATACCGGTAATCAAACCGGAGGCGATAAACGCCGGAATAAGCGGGATAAAAACGTTAGCCAGTTTACGCAGCGCGTCACTCATCGGCGCTTTGTACTTCGCTTTGGCCTCTGATTTTGTCCGCTCAATATCCCCCACATTGGAACGTTCGCCGCCATCGGCAATCAGGGAACGCATGGCATCGACCACTTTCGCGGCTTTGCCCGGACCAACAATAATCTGGTGCTGCGCCCCCTGCTTCACGTAGCCGCTAACGCCCGGCAGTTGCTTGAGTCGGGAAATATCGAGCTGAGCGTCATCCTGTACTTCCACTCTGACGCGCGTCATACAGTTTTCCAGGCGCAGAATATTTTTCTCTCCGCCCACACCCAGCAGAATATCGCTGGCAAGCACCGCCGTTTTATCCATATCAGCCTCTTAGTGTTCTAACGCCGCGCGTAAAAAACCCTGATGTGCAGCCAGTTTTTCCCGGGCTGAAGTAGCATCGAGACCAGTTAGAGCCATCAAAATGGCGGGCTTAACATCAAAATCGGTCTGTTTCAGCAGAGCTTGCGCCTGGTCATACGCAATACCGGTGGCTTCCACGACCATGCGACACGCCCGGTCTACCAGCTTAACGTTGGTCGCTTTCATATCCACCATCAGGTTCTGATATACCTTGCCAAATTTCACCATTGCACCGGTAGAAATCATATTGAGCACCAGTTTTTGCGCAGTACCGGACTTCAGTCGCGTTGAGCCTGTCAGGGCCTCCGGGCCAACAACCGGTGATATGGCGATGTCCGCTTCACGCGCAATGGGGGAATCCGGATTACAGGAAATCGCCACCGTGGTGCAGCCTACGGAACGAGCATATTGCAAGCCGCCAATCACATAGGGTGTACGCCCGGATGCCGCCAGACCAACCACTAAATCCTGTACCGTAAGGTTGAGCGAACGAAGATCATCTTCACCCAGCTGCGGGTTATCTTCTGCACCTTCAACGGCCTTCAGCAATGCCCCCGGACCGCCGGCAATCAGGCCAACAACCCGTCCATGTGGTACACCAAAAGTCGGTGGGCACTCAGACGCATCCAGTACACCAAGACGCCCGCTGGTGCCCGCCCCCATGTAGATAATCCGTCCACCCGCTTTTAACGCGTCAGCCGCCGCATCGACCGCAAGCGCAACTTCAACCAGAGTTGCTTTTACAGCAGCGGCTACCAGCGTATCCTGTTGATTAAAACGATGAACCAACTCAAGCGTGGATAACGCATCAAGATCCATAGTCTGAGGATTGCGGCTTTCTGACACTAACGCACCGAGATTCATTTTTTGTTCCTTAGGAATTTTTAATTCATATTAATCCGTTATAATGGAATATAATATTCACCCAGGCGAGTGAAATTTTGTTTTGTAATCGCCATCACGTTTTCGCCAGGAGACAGCATGAACTGTTTGATTCGCATTCGTCAGCGTTACCCGGACCTCGCGCAAAGTGATAAAAAACTTGCGGATTACCTCCTCGCACAGCCGGATACTGCGCGTCATCTCAGTTCACAGCAACTCGCTTTTGAAGCGGGCGTCAGCCAGTCCAGCGTCGTGAAGTTCGCACAAAAAATGGGGTTTAAAGGGTTTCCCGCACTGAAACTGGCGATCAGCGAAGCACTGGCCAGTAATCCCAATCCCCATTCTATCCCAGTGCATAATCAGATCCGCGGCGACGACCCAATGCGTCTGGTTGGTGAAAAACTGATTCAGGAGAACGTTGCGGCCATGCACGCCACACTGGATATCAACAGCGAAGAAAAGCTGATGGAAAGCGTTGCCTTGTTACGCTCAGCCCGACGCATTGTCCTGACCGGAATTGGTGCCTCTGGGCTGGTGGCACAGAATTTTGCCTGGAAACTGCTGAAAATTGGTTTTAACGCGGTAGTGGAACGCGATATGCACGCACTGCTGGCAACGGTACAGGCGCTTTCGCCGGGCGATCTCCTGTTGGCGATTTCCTATACCGGGGAACGTCGTGAACTCAACCTGGCTGCGGATGAAACATTGCGCACCGGTGCCAAAATTCTTGCCATCACCGGATTTACACCCAATGCCCTGCAACAGCGAGCAAGCCATTGCCTGTATACGATTGCCGAAGAACAAGCGACGCGCAGCGCAGCAATTTCATCGACGCACGCACAGATGATGCTTACAGATTTATTGTTTATGGCGCTGGTTCAGCAAGATTTAGAACATGCTCCGGAACGAATTCGCCACAGTGAAGCGCTGGTAAAAAAACTGGTCTGAACAAAGAATGCGCGTATAATGCCCGCCCGATTTGTGATGTTTTGAGAGTTTCCTGATGGCCCTGTTAATCACTAAAAAGTGTATCAATTGCGATATGTGCGAACCCGAATGCCCGAATGAGGCGATTTCGATGGGTGAGAGCATCTACGAGATTAACAGCGACAAATGTACAGAATGCGTAGGCCATTACGACACACCAACCTGTCAGAAAGTGTGTCCGATCCCCAACACAATTTTGAAAGACCCGGCACATAGCGAAACCGAAGAACAGCTGTGGGATAAGTTTGTATTGATGCATCACGCGGATAAACTATAGCCGCGTCGCCATCCGGCGATGAAGCCTGATGGCGCTAACGCTTATCAGGCCTACCCAGCACCTGTAAAAAACGCATAACCCGTAGGCCGGATAAGACGCCTCGCCATCCGGCAACGTCCTGAAACTAGCTTTCGATAATCACCGTGGCACAAGCGTAGTGCCGTTCATCGGCCAGCGTTACATGCATATGCGCGACACCCAGTTTTTCCGCCAGTTTTAACGCCTCCCCCCATAACCGCAGACGCGGTTTACCGAGTTCATCGTTGAAGACTTCAAACTGATTAAACGCCAGCCCATTGCGAATGCCGGTACCGAAGGCTTTTGCTGCCGCCTCTTTTACCGCAAAGCGCTTTGCCAGAAAACGCACCGGTTGCTGATGCGTTTCCCAGATGGCCCATTCGTTGTCACTCAGGACCCGTCTGGCCAGGCGTTCGCCGGAGCGGGAGATCACCGCCTCGATCCGCGCAATCTCCACGATATCTGTGCCTAAACCCAGAATCGCCATTAGCCACGCGCTTCCAGCATCAGACGTTTCATTTCCACTACCGCGTCCTTCAGCCCGCTCATCACCGCACGTCCGATAATGGCATGCCCAATGTTTAGTTCGTGCATTTCCGGGATCCGCGCAATGGCTTTAACGTTATGGTACGTCAAACCGTGACCGGCATTCACCTTCAGGCCCAGACTGGCAGCAAAAGTCGCCGCTTTAGCAATACGCGCCAGTTCACTCGCCTGTTCAGCATCGGTTTTCGCATCAGCATAGCAACCGGTATGAATCTCAATGAACGGAGCGCCCACGTCGGCAGCCGCTTTAATTTGTTCTTCATCCGCATCGATAAACAACGAGACCAGAATTCCGGCATCAGCCAGTCGCTTGCAGGCATCGCGCATTTTGTCGCGCTGCCCCGCAACGTCAAGCCCCCCTTCCGTCGTGACTTCCTGACGTTTTTCCGGCACCAGGCAGCAAAAATGCGGCTTCGTCTCTACGGCGATAGCCAGCATTTCTTCGGTTACCGCCATTTCCAGATTCATGCGCGTATCCAGCGTCTGGCGCAGAATACGTACGTCGCGGTCGGTGATATGGCGACGGTCTTCACGCAGGTGTACGGTGATGCCATCCGCGCCAGCCTGTTCAACGATAAACGCTGCCTGAACCGGGTCCGGGTATGCGGTACCACGAGCATTACGTAAAGTGGCAATGTGGTCAATGTTGACGCCTAACAGTAATTCAGCCATGACAATCCTCGTTATTTTATTTTCGCTTCGGCAGAAACTGCCGGAATAATTCGCGGCTCTTTAAGGGCTTACCACCAAGATACGGCTTTAAGGCCATACGGGTAAAGCGTTTCGCAGCACGCAGCGTGTCAGCATCAGGAAATTCACGCGATTCAAGTGCTTTCAGATGGCGTCCGGTAAAGGTGCTGTTATCGATAACAACACTGGCGATAAATCCTTTTTCTTCCCGATAGCGGTAGGTCATGGTGTCATCTACCGGCTCGCCGCTGCCCGCACAGTGGGTGAAATCCACGCCGTAACCCAGGTGGCCCAGTAAGGCCAGTTCAAAGCGACGCAGTGCCGGCTCTGGCGAACCTGTCGCGCCAGCCAGTGCCTGAATGCAGTTCAGGTAGTCGAAAAAGAGTTCAGAAAAACGGGTTTCATACTCAAGCACACGCGAGATGAGTTCATTGATGTACAGGCCGCTGTACAACGTGATACCGCTAAGGGGGAGTGCCAGAGATACGGCTTCCGCACTGCGCAAGGTTTTCACCTCACCGCGGCCGCCAAAGCGAAGTAACAGCGGGGTAAAAGGCTGGAGTGCGCCTTTCAGGTTGGAACGTTTAGAACGTGCGCCTTTGGCGACAAGGCGCACGCGGCCAGACTCTTCCGTGAAGACATCCAGCACGAGACTGGTTTCGCTCCACGGGCGGCTATGCAGGACAAAAGCGCGTTGCCATCCTTCCATCATACCCGCCGTCTTTCAAGCTGCAGGTGCGTTGGCTGCGCCCGTTCACCCCAGTCACTTACGAGAGTAAGCTCCCGGGGATTCGCGGACTTGCCGCCTTCCTGCACCTCGAAAGCCATAGAGTATTAAAACTACTGGTCGTCGCCGTAACCGAGACTGCGCAGCGCGCGTTCGTCATCGGCCCAGCCGGATTTCACTTTCACCCACAGTTCGAGGTGAACAGGCGCTTCGAACATTTCCTGCATGTCTTTACGCGCTTCGATGCCGATGGTTTTGATTTTGGCGCCTTTATTACCAATTACCATCTTCTTCTGCCCTTCACGCTCAACGAGGATCAAACCGTTGATGTCGTAACCGCCGCGCTCATTAGAAATAAAACGCTCAATTTCGACGGTGACAGAATAAGGCAGCTCAGCACCCAGGAAACGCATCAGTTTTTCGCGGATGATCTCAGAGGCCATAAAACGCTGAGAGCGATCGGTGATGTAATCTTCCGGGAAGTGATGAATCGCTTCCGGCAGATGTTTACGCACGATGCCCGCGATAGTATCGACATTCAGTCCAGTTTCGGCAGACATCGGGACGATATCGAGGAAATTCATCTGGCTTGCCAGGAACTGCAGGTGTGGCAACAGATCGGCCTTCTCCTGGACGTTATCTACTTTATTCACAGCCAGAATAACCGGAACCTTACCGTCACGCAGTTTGTTGAGTACCATCTCGTCGTCCGGCGTCCAGCGTGTGCCTTCCACGACAAAAATGACCAGCTCAACGTCACCGATAGAACTGCTTGCCGCTTTGTTCATCAGACGGTTGATGGCACGTTTCTCTTCCATATGCAGACCCGGGGTATCAACATAAATTGCCTGATACGCGCCTTCGGTATGGATGCCAACAATACGGTGACGAGTTGTCTGTGCCTTACGTGAGGTAATAGAAATCTTCTGCCCAAGCAGATTATTCAACAGGGTGGATTTGCCAACGTTCGGGCGACCGACGATGGCAATAAATCCGCAGTAAGTTTTCTCTTCGCTCATTCCAGCTCCAGTTTTTTCAACGCCTGTTCGGCGGCAGCCTGCTCAGCCTTACGACGGCTCGAACCTGTGCCAACCACCGGTTCACTCAGGCCGCTGACCTGGCAGTGGATTGTAAATTCTTGATCGTGCGCTTCGCCACGGACCTGCACCACCAGATAAGACGGCAGCGGCAGGTGGCGACCCTGCAAATATTCCTGCAAGCGCGTTTTCGGATCTTTTTGTTTGTCGCCCGGACTAATTTCGTCCAGACGCGTTTGATACCAGTTCAGGATCAGCTGTTCAACCGTCTGAATATCGCTGTCGAGGAAGACCCCACCGATCAACGCTTCGACGGTATCCGCCAAAATTGATTCGCGACGAAAACCGCCGCTTTTCAATTCACCCGGCCCCAGGCGTAAACATTCACCGAGGTCAAATTCACGGGCTAATTCAGCCAGCGTATTTCCACGCACCAGCGTGGCGCGCATGCGGCTCATGTCACCTTCATCCACACGCGGGAAACGGTGATACAGCGCATTCGCAATAACAAAGCTCAAAATAGAGTCGCCTAAAAATTCTAAACGCTCGTTATGTTTGCTGCTGGCACTACGGTGAGTTAATGCCTGCTGCAACAGCTCCTGATGATTAAAAGTGTAGCCCAGCTTCCGTTGAAGCCGATTAATTACGATGGGATTCATGCGATACCAATAAATGAATGCGTCAACAATTCAGCACACGAAACAGACCTGATATACACCCGTCATTAGAGAGACCAATGCTGTTTCGTGTGCCGTGGCAACCTGACGGTGCCAACCTAAAACTTCGGGGGAATATTCTATACACAACGACAAGGGATGTCGTTAGTCTGAGGGAATTAATCCAAGAAATAATTCACGCTGTCGTTATTAAGACGACAGCGTGAACAATTATCAGCAATTAGTGGATACCACCAATGCGGCTCAAACGAACGCCGGTTGGCCACTCACCTTCTTGTTTGTCGAAACTCATCCAGATTGCGGTCGCTTTACCTACCAGATTCGCTTCCGGTACAAATCCCCAATAACGGCTGTCCGCGCTGTTGTCACGGTTATCACCCATCATGAAGTAATGCCCCGGTGGAACGATCCAGGTGGCTAACTGCTGACCCGGCTGACGGTAATACATCCCCACCTGATCCTGCGCGATTGGCACCATCAGAATGCGGTGTGTTACCTCACCCAGCGTTTCTTTACGCTCGGTCAGGCGAATGCCGTTGTCTTTCGTTTCGTTCAGCGGAACCTCAAAGAAACCGCTGGTCGCTTCCCCGCCGTTACGACGAGCAAACGTCTGCACAAAATCGCTTGGCTGAACATCGGAATAGGTTACCGGCAGCGCGTTCTCACAAGCCTGACCAGAACTGCATCCTGGCTGAATAGTGACCTCTTTCGCCACCGGATCGTACGTCACTTTGTCTCCCGGTAAACCGACAGCACGTTTGATGTAGTCCAGACGTGGATCTTCCGGGTATTTAAATACCACGATGTCACCGCGTTTCGGGTGGCCTGTTTCGATTAGCGTTTTCTGATAAATAGGATCTTTAATTCCGTAGGCAAATTTCTCTACCAGAATAAAATCACCAATCAACAGTGTTGGCATCATCGAACCCGACGGGATCTGGAATGGTTCATAAATAAATGAGCGCACCACCAGCACAATAGCCAGTACCGGGAAAACGGATGCACCGGTTTCCAGCCAGCCCGGCTTAGGGGCCACTTTTTTCAGCGTCGCTTTATCCAGTGAATCGCCTGCAGCGGCCTGTGCCGCAGCCTGGCGCTCCCGGCGTTTTGGCGCGAAGACAAACTTATCTACGCACCATAAAATGCCCGTCACCAGTGTGGCAATCACCAGAATCAGGGCAAACATGTTCGCCATGCCAACTCCTTAAGATTATTTGCTGTCTTTACCGACATGCAGAATAGCGAGGAAGGCTTCCTGCGGCAGTTCGACGTTACCGATCTGCTTCATTCGCTTTTTACCCTCTTTCTGTTTTTGCAGCAGCTTTTTCTTACGGCTGATATCACCACCGTAGCACTTAGCCAGAACGTTTTTACGCAGCTGTTTAACCGTTGAACGCGCAATGATGTGCGTACCAATGGCCGCCTGAATTGCGATATCAAACTGCTGACGTGGGATCAGATCTTTCATCTTCTCGACCAGTTCACGGCCGCGGCTCTGGGAGTTATCGCGGTGAGTAATCAGCGCCAGTGCATCGACGCGTTCGTTGTTGATGAGAACATCAACACGTACCATGTCGGAGGCCTGGAAACGTTTGAAGTTATAATCCAGCGACGCGTAGCCACGAGAGGTCGACTTCAGACGATCGAAGAAGTCGAGGACCACTTCTGCCATTGGAATTTCATAGGTCAGCGCAACCTGGTTACCGTGGTAAACCATGTTGGTCTGTACACCACGCTTCTCGATACACAGCGTAATAACGTTGCCGAGGTATGCCTGCGGCAGCAGCATATGACATTCAGCAATCGGCTCGCGCAGTTCGTAGATGTTGTTCAGTGGTGGCAGCTTGGACGGGCTATCGACGTAGATAGTCTCTTTCGCGGTGGTTTCCACTTCGTAAACTACGGTCGGCGCGGTGGTGATCAGATCAAGATCGTATTCACGTTCCAAACGCTCCTGAATGATCTCCATGTGCAGCAGCCCCAGGAAGCCACAGCGGAAGCCGAAGCCCAGCGCGGTAGAACTTTCCGGTTCGTAGAACAGGGAAGCATCGTTCAGGCTCAGCTTACCAAGCGCATCACGGAAGTTTTCGTAGTCGTCGGAGCTGACCGGGAACAGACCCGCGTATACCTGCGGCTTCACTTTTTTAAAGCCAGGCAGGGGTTTATCCGCCGGGTTACGCGCCAGTGTCAGGGTATCGCCTACCGGTGCACCGAGGATGTCTTTAATGGCGCAAACTAACCAACCTACCTCGCCACACTTCAGTTCGGTACGGTCAACCTGTTTCGGCGTAAAGATACCCAGGCGGTCGGCGTTGTAGACCTGACCGGTACTCATCACTTTGATTTTGTCGCCTTTACGCATGGTACCGTTTTTAATACGGACCAGCGAGACCACACCGAGATAGTTATCGAACCAGGAGTCGATGATCAACGCCTGTAACGGGCCTTCCGGGTCACCTTCCGGCGGCGGAATATCACGTACCAGACGTTCAAGAACGTCGGTCACGCCAACACCGGTTTTCGCCGAGCAACGGACAGCGTCAGCCGCATCGATGCCGACGATATCTTCAATCTCTTCCGCCACACGCTCTGGATCGGCGGCTGGCAGGTCAATTTTGTTCAGTACCGGCACCACTTCCAGATCCATTTCCATGGCGGTATAGCAGTTAGCCAGTGTTTGCGCTTCAACACCCTGCCCGGCATCAACGACCAGCAGTGCGCCTTCACAGGCAGCAAGCGAGCGAGAAACTTCATAAGAGAAGTCAACGTGGCCCGGGGTGTCGATAAAGTTAAGCTGGTAGGTTTCACCATCAGATGCTTTGAAATCGAGCGTCACGCTCTGCGCTTTGATAGTAATACCGCGCTCACGCTCAAGATCCATCGAGTCGAGAACCTGCGCTTCCATTTCACGGTCAGACAGGCCACCGCAGATCTGGATAATACGGTCAGACAGCGTCGATTTACCGTGGTCGATGTGAGCTATGATTGAAAAGTTACGTATGTTCTTCATATAGTGTAATTATTGTGCCTTACGCCTGCCTGGGCAGGCTCTGAGAAGTCGCTGTTCTGAGCTTAACGTCTGTTTTAGTGAAACGCCGCATTCTACACTACATCGCCGAGGCGAGGAAATGTTCATAGAGCAAGGATAGCGGGAACTGGAAACAACTTTGCAAAGTCAGTGAAACTTTCGCCGGATGGCGGCATAAACGCCTTATCCGGCCTACTTCTGCATCTGAGGACGCTGTAGGCCTGATAAGCGCAGCGCCATCAGGCAAAGATATCACTGCTGGGTTTCGACGCGAATAAGATCGGGCGGGAGAGCAACGTTGAGAATAACCGGTTGCCAGGCTTCGCGCTCAGCAAGCTTACGGGAATATCCTCGCGCAATCAGGAATCCCCCCACGCCGCCCAGTATCGCCCCGCTGAGTGCGGCGATATCGCTGCCAAACAGCACCTGAAACAGCGCAGCAAAAATAAAGAGTCCCGCCAGCGGAGACATATACACTAGCATCGCCGAGCCTAACAGACTCCCTTCGGCAATACCCAGTTCAACTTTTTGCCCTGGCGTCAGCGGTTCATCGCTGGGTACCACGATAGTATGCGTTGTTTGCGGCCCCAGTTTGTTCAGCACACGACTGCCGCATCCAGCCCGCGACGCGCAGCTGCTACACGATGCTTTAACATCGCAGCTGACCGTCGCCAAGCCATTTTGCCAGGAAACAACCGTTGCCCATTCTTTAATCATTGCGCGGCCCTGAACTTAATATTGTCCGCGATACGCTTTGCCGTTTGCGGCGGGAGCTCGCCCACAATGGTGATTTCGGCGTTATCCCGCACGGTAGTACTGACCGTTCGGCGTCCGGTGCGCAGCAGTTGATCGGCGCTGTTTTGCGACGCGCGGTTCACGTTCACAGAAAAACTGAACAGGCCATCAGAATACAAGCGCGATTCAATCGGCATGTTATCCATTGTCGGCAGTGGACGTCGGCTGCTGGAGACTTCACTGAATCCTTGTGGTAACCACGATGGACTCCAGTTGAAGTTAGTTTTCTCCCCCGCTGGAACAGACAGTAACGGCGGAAGATTTGCTTTCGCCAGCGTCTGCATGCTGTCGCTAACCCCGTTATTGACGGTAAAGGCGATAACGCGGAATTGTTCAAGCGTTTCGCCATCCCGATCGAGGAGATCGACACGCATTGGCAGCTTAGTTTCGGTGTCCATCCAGACGATGTAGCTGTAACGCGTACCGTCACGCGCGACCACGCGGATAACTTCACAGAGTCGGTCTGCAATACGCGTGCGGCCTACCGCGATAAAATCATAGTAGGGAGCAAGACGTTTAAAGTCGGTGTAAATCAGGGATGGCAGAGAATCAACGATATAGTCGCCATTCAGCGTGAATGGTTCGAGTCCCGGCTCAAAGTAACTGATTTCGTTGCCACGTTGCACCACTTCCCGGCGCGGTCCATCCATTTGCAACAACTGTGCAAGAGGGCGGTTGTCCTGGCGGGCATGGCGATAACGTAGGGATTCAACGCCCTGTTTATTGATGCTGACAAATGACAGCTCATAGGTGAGCGACTGGCTGGCCAGATTCATCTGCTGCAACAACGCCCCGGACGCAGGATTGGCCGAGGCGTTTACAGAGAAGAACAGGCTACCAGCCACAAGTGACATGGCAAACCAAAGTTGCTTCATTACTGCGATTGCGTTCCTAAAGTTTGAATTCCTGGCACCTGGACAGCGGCTTGCTGTGTTTGCGCCTGCTCAAACTGAAGCTGTTCGGAGTGCAGTCGACGTTGCAGTTCGTAATCTTGCAACATGGCATTAATACGACGACGCTGCTCCTGTACCTGCTGTTGCTGACCGCCGCTGGCAGTCGCGTCAGAAGGTACACCCAGGCTCACCGGACTGGCTTTACCCATCATCGGTAATGTATTAAATACCGGCGTTTCGGGCTGCTGGGACGTTTCAGATTGTCCATTATAGTGCTGGACGCCAACAATAACTGCAAGTGATACACACGCGGCTACACCCATTTGGGTAAGCTGCGCGGCCCACGGACGCATTTTCTTCCAGAATGGCATTTTCTGCCACTGATGCGGTGCTGGCTGGGCCTCAGGGATCAATGGCGCCGCCTGACGTACTGGCTCATCTGCGATGGCAGCCATTACGCGGTCGGAAATATCGAAATGGAGAACGTCGGCGGTATCACCTCGCATAGAATCGCGAATCAGGTGATAACTCTCCCAGGTTTTTTGCATTTCCGGGTCATGAGTCAGCTCTTTGAGTAACTCAGTGTCCAGCGTTTCGCCATCCATTAAAGCGGAAAGTTTTTCTTTCTGCATGCCTAATACCTTTTCCAGTATCCCGCTATCGTCAACGCCTGATAAGCGGTTGAACTTTATTATCAATAGCTTCCCTCGCTCGGAAGATACGTGAACGCACCGTACCCACCGGACAATCCATGATAGCGGCTATCTCTTCATAGCTCAGGCCATCCAGCTCCCGCAAGGTTATTGCCATGCGTAAATCTTCCGGGAGGGACTCAATAGTTCGGAAAACTATCTGTCTCAGTTCTTCTGACAACATTAAGTTCTCAGGGTTCGAAATTTCTTTCAGTGCTCCGCCACTTTCGTAATTTTCTGCTTCAATCGCATCTATATCACTGGAAGGTGGACGACGCCCCTGAGCGACCAGGTAATTCTTCGCTGTATTGACTGCAATACGATACAGCCAAGTATAAAAAGCACTATCTCCCCGGAACGAATCCAGCGCACGATAGGCCTTGATAAATGCTTCTTGTACAACATCGGGAACATCGCCCGAAGGTACATAGCGGGAAACCAGACTCGCCACTTTATGCTGGTAGCGAACCACCAGTAAGTTAAAGGCTTTCTGATCTCCCTTCTGGACCCGTTCAACCAGGACCTGGTCCGTTAACTGCTCGCTCATCCGAGGTAAAGTCTCCCCAAACCAAATTTCCACGCGCTTTCGAAACGCCACTCCATAAGCTTCACTATGAGCAAGCAAAAGCTTAGAGTGCTCAAGTTTCGTAAAGTTCCGTTACGCATTTGTTTTTGTTTGTCATGTTGTAGACAGGTCTTATCTCTCATTATAAGTCTACATAACCCGATCAACGCACTATCTGTATAGAAATGCCCATTTCACCGCTTGCAGAGTAACCCAACGGCCACTTTATTTCACCTCATAATCTGATGCTAACGGCCTGCTTCACAAAATATTTTTGCTCTTTCACTCATCCACATGCCCTTCCTTTGTGTTTAGCCATTGCAACACAGTTAAAAATAAAACGTGCAGTATCGCGCAATGTGGTGCTATGGTGACCAAACACTGTTTAGTAAATTAAACAAAAATCATGAATACGACTCCTGAATTATCCTGTGACGTGCTGATCATTGGCAGCGGGGCTGCCGGACTCTCACTGGCGCTACGCCTGGCTGAAAAACATCAGGTCATTGTCCTGAGCAAAGGGCCGGTTAGCGAAGGCTCGACATTTTATGCTCAGGGTGGCATCGCCGCCGTTTTTGATGAAACCGACAGCATTGACTCCCACGTTGAAGACACGCTGATTGCAGGAGCCGGTCTTTGCGATCGTCATGCCGTTGAGTTTGTTGCCAGCAACGCCCGTTCGTGTGTCCAGTGGCTGATTGATCAAGGCGTCTTATTTGATACTCAGGTTCAGCCCAACGGCGAAGAAAGCTATCACCTGACCCGAGAAGGCGGCCATAGCCATCGGCGGATCCTGCATGCGGCAGATGCCACCGGTAAAGAGGTCGAAACCACGTTGGTCAGCCAGGCGCAAAGTCATCCGAATATTCGGGTACTGGAGCGCAGTAACGCCGTGGACCTGATCATCTCAGATAAAATTGGTCTGCCGGGGACACGCAGGGTTGTTGGAGCATGGATTTGGAACCGGAATAAAGAGGCTGTTGAAACCTGTCATGCGAAGTCAGTCGTGCTGGCTACCGGCGGTGCTTCTAAAGTGTATCAATACACCACCAACCCGGATATTTCCTCCGGTGATGGGATAGCCATGGCCTGGCGTGCGGGTTGCCGCGTTGCCAATCTCGAATTTAACCAGTTTCACCCAACCGCGCTGTATCATCCACAAGCGCGCAATTTTCTGCTGACCGAAGCGCTGCGCGGCGAAGGCGCGCACCTGAAACGCCCGGATGGCTCACGCTTTATGCCCGACTTTGACAAGCGCGGCGAGCTGGCCCCGCGTGATATTGTCGCCCGTGCCATCGACCATGAAATGAAGCGTTTGGGTGCTGACTGCATGTTCCTCGACATCAGCCATAAACCCGAAGAATTTGTCCGTCAGCATTTCCCGATGATTTATGAAAAACTGTTAGGCCTGGGTATTGATCTGACCAAAGAGCCGGTCCCCATCGTCCCTGCTGCACACTATACCTGCGGCGGTGTAATGGTTGATGACTTTGGCCGCACAGATGTCGACGGTTTATATGCAATCGGTGAGGTGAGCTATACCGGTCTGCATGGTGCCAATCGCATGGCGTCGAACTCGCTGCTGGAGTGTCTGGTGTATGGCTGGTCTGCAGCGGAAGATATTGACCGCAGAATGCCCTATGCCCGCGGCGTTAACGCCCTCCCAAGTTGGGATGAAAGTCGGGTAGAAAACCCGGATGAATTGGTTGTTATCCAGCATAACTGGCATGAGTTACGGCTATTTATGTGGGATTACGTCGGCATCGTGCGTACGACCAAACGTCTGGAGCGTGCGCTGCGACGTATCACGATGCTACAGCAAGAAATCGACGAATATTACGCCCATTTCCGCGTGTCGAATAATTTGCTGGAACTGCGCAATCTGGTGCAGGTAGCCGAGTTAATTGTACGCTGTGCGATGATGCGCAAAGAAAGTCGGGGCCTACACTACACGCTGGATTATCCAGAGCAGCTTCCTGAATCAGGCCCGTCCATTCTCTCGCCGTTAAACCATCACATAAACAGATAAAATGCCTGGGTCAGCGCCGTGTAGCCTTCAGAATAACGCTGGTCTGACCCACGGATAACCAGCCTGTCGCTAAAGCACTCCCCGGCCTGCGGGGAGAATGCCAACAAAACCCGATGTGGTAACCGGGCTTCCGTTTCGGCGACATCCGTACGCAGACGCAAATGCCAGCCCATACTTAATGCCTGCTGGGTAAACGCGTTGCCAATTTGCTCCGGCAGCACCACACAAAAAAAACCTTCTTCGGTAATGCTGTCAGCCGCCAGCGTGAGCAACGCTTGGTGATCGAGCGTGGTGGTATAGCGTGCCTGCTCGCGCTGCGGTGTAGCACATTCCACGCCCTGTTCATAATAGGGAGGGTTGCTGATAATCAGGTCAAAACGTACGGTCTGACGCGGAACCCATTGCTGAGCATCCTCTGAATGTACCCTCACACGATGCATCCACGGAGATTGCGCAATGTTTTCCTGCGCCTGCTGCGCAGCATCAACATCAAGCTCCACGGCGTCAATGATGACGTTTTCATCAGTGCGCTGGGCCAGCATCAGCGCCAGCAGGCCGCTCCCGGTACCAATATCCAGGATCCGCTTTACGCCAGCCACAGGAGCCCAGGCACCCAATAAAATACCGTCCGTTCCGACTTTCATTGCACAACGATCGTGTGCCACAAAAAACTGCTTAAAAGTAAACCCATTACGCCGAAGTACGGATGTAGACTGAGGCATGAAGAACAACCTTCCTGGGAAAAAAACGATAACATAGGATAAAAACAATACCTGAGAAGGTATATCCATACAAACAGATGAAGATTGCAGCCGTAACGTCTATAATCAGCGCCCCACTCAGAGGTAGAACATGACTGTAACGACTTTTTCCGAACTTGAACTCGATGAAAGCCTGCTGGAAGCCCTCCAGGAAAAAGGTTTCACTCGCCCGACCGCCATTCAGGCTGCCGCCATTCCGCCTGCGCTCGATGGCCGTGATGTACTCGGTTCTGCGCCGACAGGCACCGGTAAAACGGCGGCATATTTGCTGCCAGCGTTGCAGCACCTGCTCGACTTCCCGCGCAAGAAATCCGGTCCGCCGCGCATTTTAATCCTGACACCGACGCGCGAACTGGCGATGCAGGTTGCCGAACACGCCCGTGAGCTGGCAAAGAATACGCATCTGGATATTGCTACCATTACCGGCGGCGTGGCTTACATGAACCACATGGAAGTCTTTAGCGAAAACCAGGACATCGTGGTCGCCACCACGGGTCGCCTGCTGCAGTACATTAAAGAAGAAAACTTCGACTGTCATGCGGTTGAGACACTGATCCTCGATGAAGCAGACCGCATGCTGGACATGGGCTTTGCCCAGGACATCGAACATATCGCCGGTGAAACCCGCTGGCGTAAGCAAACTATGCTGTTCTCCGCCACGCTGGAAGGCGACGCGATCAAAGATTTTGCCGAGCGTCTGCTGGAAGATCCGGTCGAAGTCTCCGCGGATCCGTCCACCCGCGAACGCAAGAAGATCCATCAGTTTTACTACCGTGCCGATGATATCGAGCACAAAACTGCCATGCTGATCCATCTGCTAAAACAGCCGGAAGCGACCCGCTCAATTGTCTTTGTCCGTAAACGCGAACGTGTGCACGAGCTGGCAGGTTGGCTGCGCCAGGCTGGCATCAATAACTGCTATCTCGAAGGCGAGATGGTGCAGATTAAGCGTAACGAAGCGATCAAACGCCTGACCGATGGTCGCGTGAACGTGCTGGTAGCAACTGACGTTGCCGCACGCGGGATCGATATTCCTGACGTCAGCCACGTGTTTAACTTCGACATGCCGCGCAGTGGCGATGCCTATCTGCACCGCATTGGTCGTACCGGTCGTGCCGGGCGTAAAGGCACTGCGATCTCTTTGGTTGAAGCGCACGACCACCTGCTGCTTGGCAAAGCGAGCCGCTATATTGACGAACCACTGAAGGCACGCGTCATCGACGAACTGCGTCCAACCACGCGCGCGCCAAGTGAGAAATCAAACGGTAAACCATCCAAGAAAGTGCTGGCGAAACGTGCAGAGAAAAAAGCAAAAGAGAAAGAGAAGCCGCGGGTGAAAAAACGTCACCGCGACGCCAAGAATATCGGCAAACGTCGTAAACCGAGCGGAGCTGCTACCCAGCAGTCCGACAAAGAGTAAGCAGAATGCCGGGCCAGTCAGCCCGGCATTTTTTCATGTACAGCAAAGCTCTCTGTAATACATTCCATAAAAACCCGCATCGCCGGGCTAACGACTTTTCCGGCATGATGTGCGCACAATGCGGTAATCAGTTCAGGCTTTTCACTGAACGGCAACTCGATTAATTCTCCCGAGTGTAATTCCTTCTCAACGGTAAACCGCGGTAAAAAACTGACACCAAGATTCGCAGAGACACACTGCTTGATGCTTTCGATACTCCATAGCTCAATAGTATTCTCCAGCGTAATCTGTCGCTTACGCAGCAGACTTTCAAAACGCTGTCTAAAAATACATTGTGGTTCATTAATGATAAAACTGCAGGGAATATGCTGATTATACTGAGTGAAATCAACATCCTGAAGAACCGGAGAGGCCACCAGCGCCAGTGACTGTTCACCCAGTGACAGCATCTCAAGCGCATCATCATTTCCCACCCGATAAAACACCCCCAGATCTACCTCATCACCCAGCAGAGCATCACGAATGACATAACAATTGAGCGATTGTAGGGACAACCGAACATTAGGAGCGCGTTGTTTAAAGCGCTGTAAAACCTGCGGCATTTTATAGGCCAGCAGCGTTTCTCCGGTTGCGACGCGGAGATCGCCGCTCGGCTGTGCATCTTGTTGCGCCGTCTGACGTATCGATGCCATCACGCGAGTCAGGTCATGTATATGTGGCATCAGCCGTTTCCCCTCACTGGTGAGACACATCCGCCGGCCAATTTTTTCGAATAACTGTATTGAGAGTTCTTGTTCAAGCTGTTGAATATGAAACGTTACGGTTGATTGCGTACAGCAAAGCTTTTGTGAAGCCCGAAGGAATGAGCCCTCTTCCACTACCGTTTTTAGCGTAATAAACCGACGTAAATCCATCCTCACCAACCTATCGAAATTATCGAATTCAAGATGCAAAAACATTCATTTTTTTAAATGTTGTGTCTCGGGTACTGTCTGCTAAAACAGAGGAGATAACAAGTGACACCCATGCTTTTAAGTGCATTCTGGACCTATACACTGATTACTGCGCTAACACCCGGCCCGAATAATATCCTCGCGCTCAGTGCGGCGACATCACATGGCTTGCGTCAGAGCACGCGTGTTCTGGCCGGAATGAGTCTGGGCTTTTTAATCGTCATGCTGCTGTGCGCCGGTATCTCGTTTTCGCTGGCCGTCCTGGATCCGGCTATCATTCATTGGCTGAGTTGGGCAGGGGCAGCCTACATTTTATGGCTGGCCATGAAAATCGCCACCAGCCCAGCCTCAAACGATAGTCTACAGGCGGAACCGATTAGCTTTTGGGCGAGTTTTGGTTTGCAGTTTGTGAACGTCAAAATCATTTTGTATGGCATTACTGCGTTATCCACGTTTGTGTTGCCATATACCCAGGATGCTTACTGGTTGATTGGTGTCAGTATTCTGCTGGCGCTGATTGGAACATTTGGCAATGCCTGCTGGGCGCTGGCTGGTCATCTTTTTCAGCGTATCTTCCGCCACTATGGACGGCAGCTGAATATCGTTCTGGCACTACTGTTGGTTTATTGTGCGGTGAGGATTTTTTACTAACGGATGTGAAAAGGCGGAAGATGCACTAACATCTTCCGCCTTTTGATTTTCTGCTAATCGGGGTTACTCCCCGCGAGCCTTACAGGCTCTCAGTAAAGGTACGAGCAATAACGTCGCGCTGCTGTTCTGGGGTCAGAGAGTTGAAACGCACTGCATAACCAGAAACACGGATGGTCAGCTGCGGATATTTTTCTGGATGCTTAACCGCATCTTCCAGCGTTTCGCGACGCAGAACGTTCACGTTCAGGTGCTGACCACCTTCCACGCGGACTTCCGGCTGTACGTCAACCGGTACTTCACGGTATTCGATTTCGCCCAGTTTGCTGACGGCAACGACTTCATCAGCATTGAAACCTGCTTTCGCAACGATGCAGCGTGCTTCGCCTTTTTCGCTGTCCAGCAGCCAGAAAGAGTTCAGCAGGTCGTCGTTTGCAGCTTTAGTAATCTGGATACCTGTAATCATGTTGATGCCTCCCCGGCAAAATTATTTGATTTCGGTTGGCCTCATCCGGCCAATTGGTAAAACCATTGTTGCTTGAGTGTATATATACCCCTCACACACCCTTGAATCTTTGATTTAAATCAATAAAAACCACACATGAAAAGTGGTGATAGGTGGATTTTATTGTTTTACATCAACTTACACCATGTGCGCAGGTAAACTTTTTACATAAATTTTCAACTATCTTTAAGGGGTAGCGCTTTGAGAAACGTGCAGAATTTTGCGCCGTTGAAAGAAGCAGTTAAGCTATGGGGATTGAAAAAATCGCAGGAGAGCGAGATGGCCACCGAATTAACCTGGCACGATGTGCTGGCTGAAGAGAAACAGCAGCCCTATTTTGTGAACACGCTGCATACCGTTGCCGGCGAACGCCAGTCAGGTATGACAATTTATCCGCCACAAAAAGATGTGTTTAACGCTTTTCGCTTTACTGAGCTTGGCGACGTTAAAGTTGTCATTCTGGGACAAGATCCATACCACGGTCCAGGGCAGGCCCATGGTCTGGCTTTCTCTGTACGTCCAGGCATCGCCACTCCGCCGTCATTACTGAACATGTATAAAGAGCTGGAAGCCACCATCCCGGGATTTACCCGTCCGACACATGGATACCTGGAGAGTTGGGCTCGTCAGGGGGTGCTGCTACTGAACACCGTTCTCACCGTTCGGGCGGGTCAGGCGCATTCGCATGCCAGCCTGGGTTGGGAAACCTTTACCGATAAAGTCATTAGCCTGATTAACGAACATCGTGAAGGCGTTGTTTTCCTGCTTTGGGGCTCTCACGCCCAGAAGAAAGGGACCATTATTGATGCACAGCGCCACCATGTGCTGAAAGCGCCGCACCCGTCCCCCCTTTCTGCCCATCGCGGTTTCTTTGGCTGTAATCACTTTGTACTGGCAAATGAATGGCTGGAACAACGGGGAGAAAAGCCGATTGACTGGATGCCGGTATTGCCGGCGGAGAGCGAGTAAAAAAATGCCAGCGAATCGCTGGCATTTTTATTATCAGGCTTTGTTCTGACGCCACCACTCCGCGAGCAGCACACCTGTCGCAACGGAGACGTTAAGCGTTTCTACGTTGCCAGTACCGTCAATCGCCACGCACAGATCGTCTGCTGAGCAAGCTGCTTCTGGCAAAGCTTCACGCTCGCGGCCTAACACCAGCACCATTTTTTCTGGCAGCGTGGTGTTAAATAGCGGCTTACCTTTGTCGCTTGAGGTCATGACGACGGTGTAACCCGCCTGGCGGAAATCATCCAGCACATCCACAATACTGTCGCCAGTAATGGGTTGTACATGCTCAGCACCACCTTCAGCGGTACGGATAGCCGCACCTGATTCCAGTAATGCTGCGTCCTGTACTACTACGCCTTTTACGCCGAAGTGCGCACAGCTACGCATCATACCGCCCAGGTTATGCGGGTTTGCGATATCTTCCAGCGCCAGCACACAATCCTGCGCTCCGGCCTGAGCAACCCACTGCTTAACGGTAGTACCGTTACGTTTTTTGATCAGGAAGCAAACACCGCCATGGTGCTCAGTACCAGACGCTTTCGCCAGTTCGGCCTCATCAACCACGTGATAGGCTTTGCGGTTTGCAGCCATCCAGCGCAATGCTTCTTTGAATCGCGGGGTGACGCTCTGAATAAACCAGGCGCGGACGATGGCGTCCGGGCGGCTCTGGAACAGCGCCTGACACGCATTTTCGCCATAAACACGGGTTTCTTCCGCGCGCTGACGACGCAGTACTTCAGGATCGATAAAGCTCTTACCGCTGATGCCACCATGATCGGCTTTATCCGCAGTGTCATCATTCGGTGCGCGGGATACGGTACGCCACGGTGAATCTTCACGTCTGCGATCGCGTTCTACATCACGGTCACGACCACGTTCACGACCGCGTTCACTGTTCGGACCCTTTCTGTCATCACGGGCAGGGCGACGACCGCCTTCGGCTCGGGAAGTACCGGGGCGACCGCCGCCTTTGCCAGTACGTGGATTTTGGGTGCGTTTATCCGAGTCATCGTCACTGCGGACGTACATCACTTTGACCTTGCCGTTTTTGTTCTTCAGTTCGTCGCTCATGTTTTTCTCCACCTGCTCTGCGCGAAGCGCGCAGATTACCCGATGTGCACGTCGTTAGCCATTATTTCATTTAAAAGCTAATGACTATTGTACTCATTGAATAAAACGCATTGTTGTTTAAAACAGTCTCTCCGATAATATGTAACATAATAGAAACATACTGGCGTCATTGCCGCGAAGTCCACCCTACTCATCCAGAGGTTAGTTATGAATACCGTTTGTACCAGCTGCCAGGCTATCAACCGCATTCCCGACGATCGTGTTCAGGAAGCGGCCAAATGCGGACGCTGTGGTCACGACCTGTTTGACGGGGAGGTGATCAATGCGACCGGTGAAACGCTGGATAAGCTGCTAAAAGACGATCTTCCGGTGGTAGTTGATTTTTGGGCACCATGGTGTGGCCCGTGCCGTAACTTCGCACCTATTTTTGAAGATGTCGCGGAAGAGCGTAGCGGTAAAGTGCGCTTTGTTAAAGTGAATACGGAAGCCGAACGCGAACTCAGCGCACGTTTCGGTATCCGCAGCATTCCGACCATCATGATCTTCAGGAAGGGTGAAGTCGTCGATATGCTGAATGGCGCAGTACCCAAAGCCCCGTTTGATAGCTGGCTTAACGAATCATTATAATCTCTGCGGGGCGCATCTTGTGCCCCGTTTTCACCTCTGCGACAATAGCGTTTTTCAACGTGTTTCCTCATGACCGATAACGCTGTTCTTCAGTTACGCGCTGAGCGCCTCGCGCGCGCCACACGTCCTTTTCTTGCCCGAGGCAACCGCATTCGTCGCTGTCAGCGTTGTCTGCTACCGCTGAAACTCTGCCTGTGCGCAACATGGGTGCCTTCTCAGGCCAAAAGCCGTTTTTGTCTGATGATGTTCGATACCGAACCGATGAAGCCCAGTAACACAGGACGCTTGATTGCCGATATTTTACCCAATACTGCGGCTTTTCAGTGGTCTCGTACCGAACCACCGCAGGAACTGCTTGATCTGGTGCAACATCCTGATTATCAGCCAATGGTCGTTTTCCCCGCGTCTTATGCCGGTGAAGAACGTGAAGTCATTTTCACACCGCCAGCCGGTAAACCACCATTGTTTATCATGCTTGATGGCACCTGGCCGGAAGCACGTAAAATGTTCCGTAAAAGTCCCTACCTCGACAACCTGCCGGTGATCTCCGTCGATCTATCGCGCCTTTCCGCATACCACCTGCGCGGGGTGCACGCCGAGGGACAGTACTGCACTGCCGAAGTCGCCATTGCCTTACTGGATTTGGCAGGGGATACGCAAGCGGCTGAAGGCTTAAGCGCTCACTTCACGCGCTTTAAAACACGCTACCTGGCAGGAAAAACTCAACATCAGGGAAGCGTCACAGCAGACTCAACAGAAAGCGTTTAAAATCATTCGGTCACTGGAGTCATTAAGGAAGCCGATATGAGTCAACGTGGTCTGGAAGCGCTACTGCGACCGAAATCCATTGCCGTGATTGGGGCATCAATGAAGCCCAATCGAGCAGGATACCTGATGATGCGTAACCTGCTGGCAGGCGGGTTCAACGGCCCCGTTTTACCAGTGACCCCCGCCTGGAAAGCTGTGTTGGGCGTACTGGCCTGGCCCAATATTGGCAGCCTGCCTTTTTCTCCTGACCTGGCCATTTTGTGTACCAATGCCAGCCGTAATCTGGCGTTACTGGAAGCACTGGGCGAGAAAGGCTGCAAAACCTGCATTATTCTCTCGGCTCCCGCGGTGCAACATGCTGAACTGCTGGCCTGCGCATCACGTTATAAAATTCGTCTACTGGGCCCTAACAGTCTCGGGCTTCTGGCCCCCTGGCAGGGACTTAACGCCAGCTTCTCCCCCGTTCCGATTAAGCGCGGTAAGCTGGCTTTTATCTCTCAATCCGCCGCTGTATCCAATACCATACTCGACTGGGCACAGCAGAGAGAAATGGGCTTTTCTTACTTTATCGCACTGGGCGACAGCCTGGATATTGATGTTGATGAACTACTCGACTACCTGGCGCGCGACAGCAAAACCAGCGCGATATTGCTCTACCTCGAACATTTAAGCGATGCCCGGCGTTTTGTCTCCGCTGCGCGCAGCGCCTCGCGTAACAAACCTATTCTGGTGATTAAAAGTGGCCGTAGCCCCGCAGCACAGCGTTTACTGCATACCAGTTCCGGAATGGACCCAGCCTGGGATGCGGCGATTCAACGTGCTGGTTTATTGCGCGTACAGGACACTCATGAACTTTTCTCGGCGGTCGAAACCCTGAGCCACATGCGCCCACTACGTGGCGACAGACTGATGATCATCAGCAATGGGGCCGCTCCCGCGGCGCTGGCATTAGATGAACTGTGGTCGCGAAACGGTAAGCTGGCCGCGCTGAGTGAGGAAACCTGCCAGAAATTACGCGATGCCTTACCTGCTCACGTGGATATCGCCAACCCACTGGATCTGCGTGACGATGCCAGCAGCGAACACTACGTTAAGACACTGGATATTTTACTCGCCAGTCAGGATTTTGACGCACTGATGGTCATTCACTCACCCAGTGCGGCAGCCCCCGGAACCGAGAGCGCACAGGCGCTAATTGAAGCCGTCAAACACCATCCGCGAGGTAAGTTCGTCTCCTTGCTGACCAACTGGTGCGGCGAGTTTTCATCCCAGGAAGCTCGCAGGTTGTTTAGTGAAGCCGGATTACCCACCTATCGTACGCCGGAAGGTACCATTACGGCCTTCATGCACATGGTCGAATATCGGCGTAACCAGAAGCAACTGCGAGAAACACCAGCCCTACCCGATAGCCTGACCGCCAACACCGCCGAGGCGCATAATCTGTTACAGCAGGCGATTGCTGAGGGAGCAACATCGCTGGATACCCATGAAGTACAGCCGATTTTGCAAGCCTATGGTTTACACACTTTACCAACCTGGATCGCCAGCGACAGTGCGGAAGCCGTACACATTGCAGAACAAATCGGTTACCCGGTAGCACTGAAGCTTCGCTCTCCTGATATCCCACATAAGTCAGAAGTTCAGGGGGTTATGTTGTACCTGCGTACGGCAACAGAAGTGCAGCAGGCCGCGAATGCGATTTTTGATCGGGTAAAAATGGCCTGGCCACAGGCACGTATCCACGGTTTGTTAGTACAAAGTATGGCTAACCGCGCTGGTGCTCAGGAGCTGCGCGTCGTCGTCGAACATGACCCTGTGTTTGGCCCACTGATTATGTTGGGTGAAGGCGGAGTTGAGTGGCGTCCTGAAGAGCAAGCAGTTGTCGCATTGCCGCCACTCAACATGAACCTGGCGCGTTATCTGGTGATCCAGGGGATCAAAAACAAAAAGATCCGCGCCCGCAGCGCACTACGTCCACTGGATATCGCCGGGTTAAGCCAGCTTCTGGTGCAGGTCTCCAACCTGATCGTCGATTGTCCGGAAATTCAGCGACTGGATATCCATCCTCTGCTGGCCTCTGCAGGGGAATTTACTGCACTGGACGTCACACTGGATATTGCCCCTTTCACGGGCGATAACGAAAGCAGGCTGGCGGTACGCCCTTATCCCCATCAGCTTGAAGAGTGGGTCGAGATGAAAAACGGCGAGCGCTGTCTGTTCCGCCCTATTCTTCCGGAAGATGAACCCTATCTGCAGCAGTTCATTTCACAGGTGACGAAAGAAGATCTTTACTATCGCTACTTCAGCGAGATCAACGAATTCACCCATGAAGATTTAGCTAACATGACGCAGATCGACTACGATCGGGAAATGGCCTTTGTGGCCGTGCGTTGTCGTGATAACCACGAAGAGATCCTCGGCGTGACACGGGCTATCTCCGATCCGGATAATATCGATGCGGAATTTGCCGTACTGGTTCGTTCAGATCTCAAAGGGCTGGGTTTAGGTCGTCGGTTGATGGAAAAGTTGATTGCATACACTCGAGATCACGGACTTAGACGTTTAAATGGTATTACGATGCCAAACAATCGTGGGATGGTCGCCCTGGCCCGAAAACTCGGGTTTGATGTCGACGTCCAGCTCGAAGAGGGAATTGTTGGGCTAACGCTGAATCTGGCCCAATATGAGGAATCGTGAGTAAGGTACTGGAAATGTTGACCACATTCATGGGTACTGGTGGTATCATTGCCCGCTTATGTCGTCTGCAAAGCACAGAGGACCCTTCAATGAACAGAGAAGAAATGCACTGTGATGTTGTCAAAATTTAAGCGTAATAAACATCAACAACACCTTGCCCAACTACCTAAGATTTCTCAGTCAGTTGATGATGTAGATTTCTTTTATGCTCCCGCAAATTTCAGGGAGACTCTGCTGGAGAAAATAGCCAGCGCGACGCGACGGATCTGCATTATTGCGCTGTACCTGGAACAGGATGACGGCGGTAAAGGCATACTCGACGCGCTCTATGCGGCAAAGCGGCAGCGTCCTGAACTGGATATTCGGGTGCTTGTCGACTGGCATCGAGCCCAGCGTGGACGCATTGGTGTTGCGGCATCCAATACCAACGCTGACTGGTATTGCCGCATGGCGCAAGAAAACCCTGGTATCGATATCCCTGTCTACGGCGTGCCAATTAACACCCGCGAAGCGCTTGGTGTTCTGCATTTTAAAGGCTTTATCATTGATGATAGCGTCCTGTATAGCGGGGCCAGTCTGAACGATGTTTACTTACATCAACATGATAAATACCGCTATGACCGCTATCAGCTGATTCGCAACGCGAAGATGGCCGATATCATGTACGAGTGGGTTACTCAGAACCTGATGAATGGGCGCGGCGTTAATCGTCTTGATGATATCCATCGTCCTAAAAGTCCGGAAATTAAAAACGATATCCGCCTGTACCGTCAGGAATTGCGCGATGCCTCCTTCCATTTCCAGGGAGATGCGGATAATGAGCAACTGTCGGTCACGCCGCTGGTTGGGCTCGGTAAATCCAGTCTGTTAAATAAGACTATTTTCCACCTCATGCCCTGTGCGGAGCACAAACTCACCATTTGTACGCCTTATTTCAACCTGCCAGCCATCCTGGTACGCAATATCATTCAACTGCTGCGCGAAGGCAAAAAGGTCGAGATCATTGTCGGCGATAAAACGGCTAACGACTTTTTCATTCCGGAAGATGAACCCTTTAAGATCATCGGCGCGCTGCCCTATTTATATGAAATTAATCTGCGCCGTTTCCTGAGCCGGCTACAGTATTACGTGAATACCGATCAGCTCGTCGTACGCTTATGGAAAGATGATGACAACACCTATCATCTGAAAGGTATGTGGGTTGATGATAAATGGATGCTGCTCACCGGCAATAATCTTAACCCCCGCGCCTGGCGGCTGGATTTGGAAAACGCCATTCTTATCCACGATCCCCAGCAGGAACTGACTCCCCAGCGTGATAAAGAGCTGGAGCTTATCCGCACGCACACCACCGTCGTGAAACACTATCGCGACTTGCAAAGTATTGCTGACTATCCGGTGAAAGTGCGTAAGCTTATCCGTCGATTACGCCGTATTCGAATCGACAGATTAATCAGCCGGATTCTGTAATCAAAACCCCGTCCAGTGACGGGGTTTTTCCTATGGAGGTAACGGTGCGCCTGTGTATTCTTGCCAGTGTTTTGCTTCTTTCCGGTTGTAGCCACATGGCTAACGACAGCTGGAGTGGGCAAGACAAAGCTCAACACTTTATCGCCTCGGCCATGCTTGCCGCAGCGGGGAACGAGTATGCACAGCATCAGGGAAACAGTCGCGATCGTAGCGCAGCTATCGGTTTGATGTTCTCTGTCAGCCTTGGGGCATCAAAAGAGCTGTGGGACAGCCGCCCCGCTGGGAGCGGCTGGAGCTGGAAAGACTTTGCCTGGGATGTGGCGGGCGCATCAACCGGCTATGCCGTTTGGCAACTGGCACATCATTAGAGGCGTAAGCCTTTTCCCTTACTGTGTAACATCAGCGAAACCAGGAATGCGACCACCGCCATCGCAGTGACATACCAGAAGAATGACGTTTCCATGCCGACAGATTTTAGGGATAACGCGACATATTCAGCCGAACCCCCAAACAGGGCATTGGCTACCGCATACGACAATCCCACCCCCAACGCACGGACCTGCGCTGGAAACATCTCTGCTTTCAGTATCCCGCTGATGGAAGTATAGAAACTGACGATCAACAAGGCGCACATCACAAGAACAAATGCCACAAACGGAGAACTCACATTTTGCAGCGCAGACAGAATAGGTACAGTGAAAATCGTCGCCAGCGCACCAAAACATAGCATTGAAGTCCGTCGGCCTATTTTATCTGACAACGCACCGAACAGCGGTTGTACCAACATAAACACGCACAATGCGGCCGTCATAATGCCGCTGGCCACGTTGGCATGCATACCCGCCGTATTAACCAGATATTTCTGCATGTAGGTCGTAAACGTATAAAAACACAGAGAACCCGCGGCGGTAAAGCCAAGTACCATGACAAAGGCTTTGCGATTACGCCACAACCCTTTCAGAGACCCCGCTTCTTTCAACGCACGGACATCCTGTTTTGATGTTTCATCCAGTTGACGACGCAGCCACAATGCCACAATCGCCAATACAGCGCCCAGCGCAAACGGAATACGCCAGCCCCAGGCTCTGAGCGCAGAATCTTCCAGGGTTTGCTGTAATATGACCACAACCAGCAATGCCAGTAACTGCCCGCCGATTAATGTCACGTACTGGAATGAAGCATAAAAACCTTTCTTACCTTCAACGGCTACTTCACTCATGTAAGTCGCGCTAGTACCGTATTCCCCACCAACGGACAGCCCCTGGAATAATCTGGCCAGCAGTAATAGTGCGGGAGCCCAGGTGCCGATCGTCTCATATCCAGGCAGACAGGCGATCACCAGCGATCCCATGCACATCATGCAGACAGATAACAGCATGGACTTTTTACGTCCGTGTTTATCTGCAATACGACCAAAAAGCCATCCTCCGATTGGCCGCATCAGAAAGCCTGCAGCGAAAACTCCGGCGGTTTGTAACAATTGAGTGGTGGTATTTCCGGAAGGAAAAAAGATGTGGGCAAAATAAAGGGAACAGAAAGAGTAGATATAGAAATCAAACCATTCAACCAGATTCCCTGACGATGCACCAACAATTGCCCATATACGACGCCGGGTGTCGCCATCTGCCAGCGCCCCGTTCTCAGTTACACTGCTATCAGCCATTAGAATTGTACCCCTGCCAGGATCTTATGAATCTATCAATGATGTTTTGCGTCTGTTTTAGTAAATTAAATGTTATATAGTTGTTATAATTTATTATGAGAGATAGATCACGATTTTAATTAGCAGGGAAAGGATTAAGAAATGTTCGGGGGAAGAGAACCTGGTTGGCTGTCAGAAATAGCACAGGCCTTTGTTGGCCGGATAAAGCGTTCACGTCGCACCTGGCGATGTGCCACCGGGAATGTCTGATGGTCCAGACAGTTGTAGGCCGGATAAGGCGATACGCCGCATCCGGCAAAATGCCGTCGGGAGTGCCTGATGCGCTGCGCTTATCAGGCCTACAACATACATTCAGTCCGGTGCATCCGGCGGTTTTCACCCCGCACAGACGCAAAAAAGCCCGTCCGTCAGGATGGGCTTCTTCACTTATTTGATGCCTGGCAGTTTATGGCGGGCGTCCTGCCCGCCACTCTCCGGGCCGTTGCTGCGCAACGTTCAAATCTGCTCCCGGCGGATTTGTCCTGCTCAGGAGAGCGCTCACCGACAGACTGCAGATAAAACAAAAGGCCCAGTCTTTCGACTGAGCCTTTCGCTTTTATTTGATGCCTGGCAGTTCCCTACTCTCGCATGGGGAGACCCCACACTACCATCGGCGCTACGGCGTTTCACTTCTGAGTT
>NZ_JANEWM010000079.1:0-15583 GCF_028069825.1 Citrobacter sp. Igbk 14 | reverse complement strand
GTGTCAGAATATAACTGTGAACGCCCGCATGAATCACTGAACAATATGACGCCTGAGGAATATCGGCAACACAATCATTTGGCCGGGATCTCAAAAAATGCCTGGAACTAAAACGGGTCTATTTACACTAGGCCAACAAGGAAGACGTACAGCAGCGTTGAGCAAGCACTGAATAGCGTTCTGGGCTAGTTTCTAGATTTTGTTCGCTTGAGTTAAGGCTGCATGGTACTCAATCGCCTTGAAATTTTCTCATTTACTTAACTTAGGATTACTTAGTTGCAGTACCCATGAAAAAAACTAAGGGCTTACGTTTTCCCGCAAGCCCTTGAAATTTGGTGGCCCCTGCTGGACTTGAACCAGCGACCAAGCGATTATGAGTCATATTAATAACGCGTTTCATCTTTGTGCATTTTTCATCGATATGATTTTATTTTGTTTAATAACATAATCTTAATTCATGATTGTTGTTTCAAGTTGTGCTGTGTTTTGGCCTTCAGTATCATCCTTACGTCACCCACTACGTCACCTGTAAATGTTCAGGTGACGTAACACCTAAGGACTGAAAAAGGCTATGTCTGATAATTTAACCGTCTCGCTGATCAGCGGCTTAAAGCCGAAGAAAACTGCCTATTATGAGTGGGACAAAAGTGGTGAACGTGGGGCAGGGCGATTAGGGGTGAAAGTTGAGCCATCAGGCCAGAGAGTTTTTTATTATCGCTACTTCTGGCAAGGGAAACGGCAGTTCATTCTGCTAGGGCGGTTCCCTGAGCTGTCACTGGCACAAGCCAGACAGCAATGCAAAGAGCATGCGGGTCTTCTTAAACAAGGAAAAGCACCCAAGGCCGAAATCGCAGAGCAGCTTTTCTCTGCCGAACAACAACAACGTGAAGACCAGCTTAGAGGCAGCATTGAGCAACTCATTTTGGGTTACACCACCAAAATGCGTGAAGATGGTAAACGCACCTGGCAACAGGTTTTGTACCGGCTGGAAAAAGAAACCTATCCTTTTATACCTAAAGTGACGAAAGCGCGTGACGTTACACCTGCTCATATTAAACAAATTCTGGCCACCATTATTAAACGTGGTGCATCAGTTGAAGCAAATCGTGTTCGCTCTTATCTGATGGCAGCATTCAATTATGGGCTGAAGGCTGACAACGATCCGGCAAACCACCAGCAGAACGTGATGTTTGGGCTTCAAATGAATCCAGTGAGTGTGATACCTAAACAATCTGCAGCGGAGAAGGCAGGGACAAACTGGCTGAAACTGGATGAATTGCAGCAACTTATGGGGGATTTCCCTAAAGCACCAAAGGTCGGCTCGTTAATCAGCCAATTGCTTAACTTAAGTGTCTATACGGGGGGCCAGCGGCCTCATGAGCTGGTTTCCAGCCGTTGGGATGCCGTTAACTGGGATGAGAAAACGTTATTGATAGTGGCGGATGTGTCGAAAAATAAAAGGGATCATCTGGTGCCTTTGACCGAGTCAGCCATAGAGATACTCGAAAAGTTGAAAGCTGACAATCTTAATCAGAGTCCTTACATCTTCCCGCAGCGTAATAAACCGGAACAGCATCTACGTACAGACAGCTTTGCACAAGCCATCATTTATTTCCGGGAATACTTTGCGTTGAGCCCATTTTTTATTGCGCGTGATATTCGTCGTACCTGCAAAACCTTGATGGGTGAAGCAGGTATCGCTAAAGACCTGCGTGACCGCATTCAGAACCATGCTTTACAGGATGTAAGCTCTAAGCACTATGATCGTTATGATTACCTTGTTGAAAAGCGTAAGGCACTTGAGGTTTGGGAGTCTCGGGTGAATAACCACCAGCAACAGCAGGAAAGTAATATAGTAAATCTGTTTGGACAAAGATAAAGCTGCTTCCATAATGAGAGCCTCTAACGAAGCGGCTCTCATGTTGTGATGACTTTTGCACCTGCCACCAGCTATTCGTTTGTCAGGCCTGCTCCAAACTCACGCTTCCTCAATTGCTTTATCATCACCGATTTCATCAGGTACAGGCGGAAGGTTATAGATATCATCCGGTGTGAACCCTACAATCTTCTCAAGTAGAGTTTCTGAAGAGAGAACAGGCTGCCTTTTGCCTCTCTCAAACCCATTGTTGGAATAGCGTCCTTCAATTACCCAACCAAAAGTACGATTAATACTGCCGATGAGAGTGTTACAGGTATGTTTGTTGCCGTTTGTACTGCCTATTGAATGTTGTCCTGCAGCAAAGCGGATCGACGACCAGGCAATATAGGATAGGTCCCTACCGCTGAGCATAGAAGATGCTATTTGCTTCGTAGTGGCTTCATTCAGCACAAAGTCTCTAGCCCAACTATCATCGACATTGCCAAGATAGTATTCAAACGTGTTGTAGAAATATCCGGTGGTGATGAGCTTGCGGACCTGCCATGCCGCCTCAATTTTATCATCACGCCGATCCACCTCTTCTAACAATACCGGCAGCGCCATTGCTCTGCTGTCTGCAATACCGATGATGTTTAGGTGGAATTTTGCAGTCCTCAAGATTTCAGCAAATTCATTCAGTGCAGCATCATCCAGCGATTTGAAAGAGGTGGGCGACATTTTAATCAGCCCATTGACTGCCAGAGTCTGGAACAACTCAATGGTTATCGTGTCAGAAGGGAATATGTATTTCCCTCCTCGATTCAGTGTCTTGAATCCCCAATCATCACCGCAGCCATCGACAAAGGCGCACAGTATCATCAACAGTCGGGTTGGAATGGTTTCAAACGCGGTAGGCTTAATATGTTCCGGATTTAAGGGATGCTCGATCCTTGCCTCGATTTTCTCTTCTAATTTGGTAATTGAACGTCTGAGTTTTGTTGCTTCAACGTCATCTTTAATACGCCCAATCCAATGTTCTGCCTCCTCTATATCAGCCATCTTTACAGCCGCCCGTGCTGTGTTAATGGCCAGAGCATTGAGATAGCTAGTGCCCTGATCTGACAGATTTGGGGCATCGAGAAACTGTCTGGCAATATCTATCCCATGCTTTGGGTTCCTGTCGATGCTGAAATAGGATTCAAAAAAGAGCAGGCTTTGGCTGGTCTCTTCACCTGTCTGGCACGAGACGAACTGGGTTAATTTTTCAAGAGTATGTGGTTGACGTGAGTTATCCAGCAGGATTCGGTGTGTCTCTTCATAGAAAGTCAACAGCTGAATGTTCTGGATCTGGCTGATATCAAAGATCGGAAGCTCTTTATTAAAGGAAGCGGATATCCCCATCAGGCAGTTGAAGTAGGTAGTAAATTGTTGCTTGCTGCTGGAAAGGATGAATGCTCGGATGAGCGCCAGATAAACATCATGCGTGGTGTCCTCTTTAGTTAGAGATAGGAGTTCACCAATTTTTTCACTGAAATCAAATGGTTCTTTTTTTTCCAGTACGGATTTAATAAGAGGTGTAACAGGGGTTCCAATAAACTGTATCAGGTTAAGTACAGCCTGCCTTTCGGTCTGAAATAACTTTGCTTCTCTGGCGATGGCTGCCTTACACAGGTAATAGTCTGCAGTTAGATTTTCGGCACCCTCAGTCTGCTGGATGACCTTTTCGCAAAGGGTCGTAAAATCACTCTCAAGCAGGAATGATTCTTCTTTGTGAATCCTATTGCCTCCGGGAGTTTTATTAGAATTTTTTCTTGTACCCCGACGTCTATTTGGCTTTTTCATCACTCAGATCCAGTAAATAATTTTGCAGAGTGTACTGCTAAGATATTGAACGTTCAATAATGTTGGTCACGAAGAGTGTGGGTATTAAGCGATCTACAGTCCCCCGTCGGGGCAGTCTCCTGCACTAAAGAACTACAAGCGAACCAGCCCCATCAAACCAACATCTACGGCAACTTTACAACTCTCCCAATTACGGAAAAAACACTATTACCATTGAAAATACCGCTCCAACTGAGCAGGAACGCGTAACGCACATATGCCGCTAAATAACCCAGCCCAACAAAATTGATAAGCATCAACAGTCTAACCTGTCCACGCTGTTTTTTATTGCCTTGGTATTAGCGTGGCGCCACAATGACGCCGTGGCCACATTGGCACCAACAAAGGAGGCAAGATGCCGGAAAAACAAAAAAATCGTCGTTTACCTGTGCGTATGACCGAAGTGGAATATGCGGAGCTGGATAAGATGGCAAAGGAAGAAGGGCGCAGTTTAAGCGCAATGGTTATTCGGTTAATAACTGAAGAAGCGAAACGCCGGGGATCGGCTAAGTAATAAGTTTGACGGCTCCCGCCTGAGAAACCAGAGCCGCTAGGTCAAACAATAAGCAGGGATAAACCCATTTTGTCTGATTCGCTGATCATACATTCACGCGATAAGCGCTTCGACGTTATCAGTGCTATTCGTGCTGGTCGGCCCGTCCATATCCCCGCCATGAGCACCGCTGTGCTGGCTGTTTTGCTTAAAAATATTGCAGCAAACTACGAAGAACTCCATCAGTAAGAACAGCCAATAATCCCAAAAGTAACAGTAGGTGGTATTCACCAACGCGTTACGCACGCAGGAGGGCAGGTAGTGGAATATCACCGCAGTCTGCGCCGCCAGCACGTGTAGTAATGTTCATGGGAGGATTACCGCGCGGCACCGCATAAAAAGAAGTAAGCGCCGGAGCGCAACTTCGCATAAGAGAGAACTATCATGGCTACAAAACACGTCAGTAAACCTGTTGGCTTTCGTGTGAAGATTAAAGGCCCGCGCGATCTCCCTAAAAAGAAAAAGCGGAAGAAAAAAACACCTAAATTGGATGGCGGGGCTGGCGTTCCGGTTAACCCATCAACCAAAGTCAGGATGCAGAACAAGCAGCGCCCGAAGGTGAATAAACTCCCCCAGGACAAAAAGAGTAGCCTCACGCCAGCGCAAGCCAGCGTATTCAAGGCCTGGGCGGTACGCCAAGGGAATCGCATATCCCGTCTATCAATAGACGCCCAGATAGAACTCTTTCACAAAGAGCAACGCCTTAACCGTACCGCTGCGGTAAAGGAAACTGACGCGTTTGTTAAGCCAGAACCGGAAGATGTAAAGCCAGAACCTGAGAACACCATGGATCACTTACCGCAGAACGCAAAACACACATTGCAGCTGATCCGGATGCCGTCCGAAGAGGTGATCGATCTGGGACGCGTAAGCTATGAAGCCTGGTTGACACATAATCACTACGACCCGAATAACCTGGTTAGCCAGTGCACCGCGTGGGCGTATAGCGACGGCTGGCATATCAAACGCTGTGTAAACACCATCACTGGCGAAGAGGATTTCTGGCTGATCTCGTTTAACGGTCGGGGCGGTGAACCTATCAGCATTAAGTCGCAATATGACTACCGCAGCGCCTACCGCTACTTGGCTGCGCGCGGCTACCATCCGACCACATTGGAAGGGATGGATCGCAACACCCTGTACAAGACGTACAAAAGCGAGCTGAGAACCGATGCGCCGGAGCAGGCCAGCAAGCCAAAAGCGAAACGCAAGCCGATCCGGTCGGTGCCGCTGCGCACTCCTGAGCAGCAGGAAGAACGCCGCGAACGCGCTAACCGCCTGCGCCAGCTGCGCCGCGTCGCCGTTCGCGAAGGACAAGGGCGCTTTCGTCTTCAGGTGCTGGGTAATTATGGCGGCATATGTTGCATCACCGGACTGGCGGACAACATCGAAGCGGCGCACATCGTTCCGCATTGCGATACCGCTAACCAGCACCCGGCTAATGGTTTGCCGCTGGCTAAATTCCTGCACGGTGCTTTTGATACCGGGCTGATTTCCGTCAATCCAGAGACGCTGCGCGTAGAAGTTGCCCCAGCGGCGCGCGCCTGGTTGAGTATCGACGGAATCCAGATCGCAGATGGGCAGATCTGGCCTATCGACCGCGCCGCCCTGGCTGCGCACCATGCGCTATTTACCGCGAGCTGTGGGGCATAAATGATGAATATCGATTATCAAACCCGAACCGCGCGATTGCTGTTTGCGGACGCCCCCACGATGCGTCATGCACAGGCCGCATTGATTTTCTATCTCAGCTTTTACAAATTGTGTCGTTTACTTTGATTTAGATGATACTACCGGACTCAAGTATTACGGTACAAATACGCGCCATTCTACTCCTTATATAACTCCAAAAGCGGAGCGCTAAATCCCCGTAGCGGGAGCACCCGGATTAATTGACAACAATCAATAAAACCCCCGCCATTCATTCATCGTACAAATAAATTGTTGCTATGGCGTCATAGCGACGCCATAGTGGCGCCTATTCAGTCAATAAGGCTTAGTAGGCGCCGGGGCGCTACCCCGCACATAATGAAACGTCAATCAGTTAACGCTCCCGGTATATGCCGCGTCTGCTGCCATGTTCAAAGTCAGCATGGCTCTGATTGTTGTTTTCGGTGTACTGGTTTTTATCTCTTAAAAAATAAACGCCGGGGCAGAACCCCGTGAAAAAGGCATAGACATGAAATTTTCAGCTTTCGTAAAACTCGCCGTTGCTGCTGCTGTTTTCGCTGCAACCGTCCCAGCAGCTAAAGCCGCCGTGGCGAAGCTGCACAAAGGCCAGCGTGTGGTGCTGTCTGGTGACGAACCGCAGGAAATCATGGGCAGTCTGTATCTGAGTCACGGGGAAATTGAGTGATGAAACTGAAAATCCTGATCGCCGCCGCCGTACTGGTGGCGAGTGCAGCCCAGGCACACGCGGCTACCGTCTACAAATGCACGTCCCTGAATAATGACGGCGGGCAGCGTGAGTTTACCCTGATCGCCGACGAGAACAACGCCATGCTGGCGAGCCAGTTTTTATCTGTTGGGGGTTTTAGCCAGTCGGCTAACCAGGTTTATAGAATTATCAGCACGTCGGTAACTTTCGGTGACTCCACACCAGACACCATCTTTTTTGATGGGCAGAAAGTGGAAGTAAGCGCGGGGAATCACTCGCTGTGGTACGGCTCTTGTGTAGCGATGCACTGATGATTTACCACCCCGCCATCATCGGCGGGGATATTCCGGAGAATACCAATGAAACTGAAGGCTATTATTGCCGCCTCTTTGCTGGTGGCTGGCGTTGCGCACGCTTTTGAATTGCAAAACCTCCCGAAAGGGGAGCCGGCTGTACTGACAAAAATCGCTGAAGATATCAGCCGCCAGCCGTACACCAGCGACGAAGGCGGGCTGTTTGATTTCAGTACCCAGGAAGTGATCTATATGGGATCGCTGGGTGATTTACGTCAAGGTGAAGTGACTACCAGCATTAAGACGCTGGTGCGCGGTGCTGATCCTTATCGTGGTGATTATCACTGCACTTACCCAAACGGTGGCTTATGGATTCTGTACGAGGCTGCTAATCCGCAGAATCATCAAATTGTCGGGGAGAATATCGGCGCTGGCGTGACCTGTATTTCAACCGCATGGATTAGCGTAAGCGATAGCAAGGGGATTTCTGAGTCGCGCCGCTGGGATACTACAGCAGCATGGTCTACGCACTGGAAAGCGCTGAATCAAGGCGCGGTGAGTGGCGTTAAATCCGCATGGGATACCGTGACGCGGTTCGTGCGAAACCAGCCGATCATTGATGCGCTGCTGGTGGCTGTCCTGGCCTTCATCGGGTACCGGGTTTACCGCAGAAAGGCTGGCAAGAAATGAGCGTAGAAATCAGCGAATACATCCGCCCGCTGCTGTGTCCTAAATGCGGTTCGGATGAGGTAAGGGCGATCGATAAGATGCCGCGTAGCGTCAAATGTGAGTGCCTGGCCTGCTCACACAGCTGGAGCTCAAGCAGCCGCGCAGCTGCTGAAGCCTGGAAGCGAACTGAGGCCAAGCGCGCCAGCTCAAACGGATGGTAACTGGCATGAATCATCAGCGTGTCTATGACGCTCTTATCACCCGCGCACGACCGCGCGGGCAACTACCATTCACCACCAGCACGAACAAACGCAAGGGCTATGCACATCATCACATCATTCCCCGCGCGCTGGATGGTGGCGATGAGGCTGATAATATGGTCTATCTGACGCACCGGGAACACTTCATTGCTCATCGGCTGCTGGCGGAAGTCCCCCGAGCAACACATTAGATCGTTATAGCGTATCTCAAATCCACTTTCTGTAAACGACAGACATCCTAGGCATCTCTGCTCGCTTCTGTGTCAGGGGCCGCTAAGCGACGGGATGGTTCAGACAGATCCGGAACAACATATTTTCGGAACTCAGTAGAGGACGGATCGTTGCAGAATAAGCACAAAAAAAGTGAATTGTTGTGATAAAGGGATTATTGCATGGAATGCAAAATTAACGAGTGATCGAGTCTGAAATAGCAACAAAGAGAAAAAGCAGCTTTTCCCCCTCAGCATCAGCTTGCCGTGAGGGGGAGCAACTACCAGACGAGCGGATCATTTGCAGTTTTCATGTCATGATGCGTCTTCACCAGGTAAGGCCTGTAAACTGACAAAGTCTTTACTGAGTGTAAAGCGGACCTTAATCTGACCACTGAAAACGGCCTCACCTTCATATTGAGTATGCAAAGCGATTTCAAGTGGTTTGCCATCAACCTCTTCAGCATTAAAAGTGAAAATGTTCTCTCCCTCACTTTTGATTTTATACTCTTCAAAATAGTTTTTATTTACAAGCAGGGCATCAATAGCATCAAAATGAGGCCTGATATAGAGTGAACAGCTTTTTTCTTTCCCTCGGATTTTAAGATTTCGGTCTTCGTCATAAAACAATATGTCCTCTTTACCCTCGACACTATCTAAAGTATTCGTTCTGTACTCATTATATTGATTCCATAATCTTTCATCACCCACAATGAGATAGTCATCTTCCTGGAGGTCATCGTAATCATGGACCACACTCAGAAGTTCGGTGAACGACGTTACATCAATATACCGGTGAGCTGGTTGGCGACTCAGCAAATGTAACAAATCAAATACGTGCTGGTTGATCAATGCGGATGCACGATTTTCTTCAACTCCGTGTATTTTGCGAGAAAAATTGTCAGTCACATCCTGCTTATCCATGTGTAAAACGATGCGTCTCGTTATATTGCTGTTCTCTACTGGGGCAGAAGAAATATTTCCAAATAGAGAAAATAATAGTTTTTTTCTTAATTTTTTTGTAAAAATGTCAGAGATAATACTTCCAAAGTTATCCAGAATTGTACTGCTGACGGGAGAGTGTATTATTTCTTGCTGAATATGATTGGTAAAAAGGTCCAGATACTCTTGTATCAAGTCAGACACTTTCTGTTGTTTTTCGGTAAAAACATCGTCATCAACAAAAGCTGCACCGGTCAGTTTATTGATGGCGTTATGCAGTGATGCAAGCTTTGTTACGATTTTCTCCAAAAAATGATACGGTAATAGATTAGAAGCAACAATTGCTTTCATTTTAGGTGAGACCGAATTTATATCCCCGCAACGAAATACAGACAACTCCGCTATCTGGGGGATGAGATCCTCAATTCCCCCGAGGCGCCTTCCCAGATAGGTGCGCCCGCTTACCAGGCTTTTACCGTGTGCTGATGATAATTTCCTTATAATATTCCCAGGTGAATTTAATGCCTCACCGCGGTCAGCTTTATTCCAAATAAGCAAACGGATAAAAACGTTGATGATGTCTGAACTTCTGGTCAATTTTTCAGATAAACGTTCAAAACCACCGGTATTTTCGACAAGACTCCCATCAAGCAGAGTGCTAACAGCAAACTGACATTGTGTGTTTTGAAAGGCATCGGGTTTGCTAATGATAAAAGCAGCAGTTAAGAGTCGAAGATCTGTCAGTGTGTTCTTGTAGAATGAGTCCTGGAGTTGCGAAAATTCAACCGGCTTTCTAAATGGTGTATTCTCTTGACTGAAAACAATTTCACCATCCAGAGTTGCCTGCGTAACGATAAACTCCTGCCAGCTGTACAGTGCAGAGTTATGACTATAAGCAGACCCTCGGGCACTATGAAGCCAGCGGTTCATTAAGTCCACTGCCCAGTCAACAGAGCCTGACTCGCCTGACAGCACTGCACATGCGACTATGTCGGGTAAGGTGAAGAGGTGTTCTTTCAGAGTGTCATGGTATAATTGCTGATCTCCATTTTTTTTGGATATGTATTTCAGACCATCAGTCCACCATTCCCAGTTTTCGACAAAATCCCTCAAAAGTGCCTCATAACTCTGACGCTGTGTTAAATCAAGCCTCCTCGTGTTGGCATGGCCCCAGCGCACAAGGATATCCCACGAATAAAATGTATATTTCAAAGCAAGCTGAATTTCTTTAAAGGAAATGTTTTCTCTTTTAGAACACAGCATTCCTGGAACGTTCATACATTTTGCATAAAACCTCTCAGATATATCAATGCGTATAACCGCCTGCCGGAAAAGCTGATAAAGCTCTGTATATAATTTATCAGTAAAACTACGCTCCCAAAAAATGTCATCTGCTAATAACAAAAGATTATCTGTTTGCTGCCCTTGCTTGAAATTAAATCCGTCCGTAAAGGTTGTTATATCACGACAGAATCCTTCAATAGCCTCGTCAAAAGCATTTATATCAGCACTGGCTAACGCATCTATGGTATCACCTAAAAGTCCTTTGATTATTCTGTCTGTTGCGATATGACGTTTAGTAGCAATGCCTGTGCGGAAACAACGTGTTAATAAATTTACCAGAACATGGTCTGATTCGATATTTTTAACTTTAAAAAGGGGTAGGGTATCGAACTCATCCCAGCTATCCAGCTTCGAAAACAACGCAATTTCTATTTGTTTGTTCTTTAAACGACCATGCATATTTACATGCCAGAGAATAATTTTCAATGGCCGCACATAGATATCTTTAACGACTTCCTGCATTGAAGATTCACTTTTTATAACTGAGTAATCATTTTCGAAAGAAAAATCCTCAAAGGTCAAGTTGCTATATTTATCATTTTTGATAATTTGGCTTTCAACCGGCTTATTTAAAAAAATGTTATGCAGTTGACTTTTCACATGCGCTGATAAAATGTCGGCAGTGAGGTAGCGTAACACCATTCTTTCACGTTTTTCATCGTCAAGCACACTGAGGCTTTGCACAAAGAACCAGACAGAAAGCGCAATATTAAGCATCATCCATATAATACTTATTCCACAAATTATCGCGTAGTTATAGTTTCCAACGAATGTCCTCAGCAATAATCCGCAGAGCATGAAGCCAGAAAGACATAACCCGCTCAGACCTGCCAGCATGAATCCGGAATAGGTCTGATAAGCTGCGTGTACGATTTTCCGGGCAGATTTTCTCTGAAATATAACACTGACAAGGCCAACGACCATAGGATACACAATACCTATAATGGTAAGCTGTCCCCCCAGGAGGTTTATCTGGGCGTCAAACAGGGTATACCACTCAGGAAACCACTCGGCTATAAATGGTTTTATATAAATTTTACCTGAGACCATCACAATGAAAATGGCCGCAAAAAATGATATCAATATAAGCATAGCCTTTACGTAATGCTTTGAACCTGAGACCAGTATTTTTTCAAAGCCGTTCCATTTCAGTACCATGTAAGATTGATTTACATGAATGTTGTCACTGATGAACTTATCTGTCTGGTAGCTAATGCTGTCTAGGATTTTTTTAAGCATATCGGCTCATTAATATAAATATTATTGTTTATATACTGTGATAGAGAAAGGTCACATGAGTCAGTCACTTTACCATTACACACTTGGATTTTCTTCCATCAAACACACTGTTCCTGCAGACGGCGAACCTGCTTTTCCAGCTCGTGAATACGTTGCTGCTCTGCAGTAATGGGAATTACAGAGGGCGTAACCCCCTGACGCTCTTGCCTGAGCTGGCACACCTAGCTCTCAAGCGTGATAGGACCGACATTCATCGCTTCACAGGCTTGTTGATATGAGCAGTCATTATCAACAATCAGCTGCGCACATTCCAGCCTGAACTCAGGGGTGAAAGTATGCTTAGTTTTCTTGTTCATTAAGTCATCTGTTTTATGTAGTGGTGAGAATAGCACCTTTAATCAGGTGGCCAAATTTACTGTGCCACTACAAGGGGATCACTTTAACTAATAAAAGTGATCACTTTCTGGCTGAGTACATAGACCACTGGTGAACATCAATGAATCATTGTGGCGCGTATTTTTCTCATTGCTGTATGGCGAACATTTTAACTGATCACTTACTAACTATCTGAAATATAATGCTAAATCCGTAGTGAACATCATTTTTCCACACTTGGATTATGTTAGTAATTTGATTTTATTGATTATTTTACGGTGAGTGTCGCTATCAAGTTTTTTACCTAAACACCGATCACAGCCATTGTTTCAATACAAATGGGTTAATCAGACCGATAAATGGGAAATCGACCATATAGCGCCGAGCTGTACTTGGGACTAAATTGTGCTGCTGGCAGTAGTTGGCTACAGTCCAGCCGCAGGGCCAAAAATGCATATAGTAGTTATCAAAGTGCCAGCTCCAGTAATCACTCATAGGTTTACGCTGAAGCTGCCTCCTTGCTGTTTTGTGGCGCAGCCTATTGTTTTTTAAGTAGCTATCCAAAGTGCTATTACTCTGCAAAAAGCGGTAGCGGTGCCATGCCCAATGAATGATCTTCAAACTCTGCCCCCCAACACATCTGCAGTTCGCATAGACCCTCTGTCGGCTTAGTTTGTACTTGGAAGCATAGTCTGAGAGGCTGATACCAGTAATCAATGCTTCAAATAGGTAGTTATGGCGTTGATTACCCCAGCGTGGGGCGTAATTGGTCCACCATTTATTTTGATCATAGAGTTCATAGTGTGACTTTTTTCGCAGGAATGTAGGTAAAACAGCTTCTCCCAGAAAGTATTTATCTAACATGCCAGAATAGTTCTCGGCGGTAGTGTTAACGAGTTCTTGCGGCTCTTGGGTGCGGGTAGCTGTTACAGGGTAAGCTGAGTGGATAGGTGAGGTTCTCTTTTTGGAGATGGTCATCTTGGGCTTTCGTAAGCCCTTACCAACGCGTGCAATCCCTTTCTCAATCGATTCTTTCGTTCGACGTTTTCCCATATAGCTAACCCGCAGCATCAGATCGGTATAAGCTTTAAAATTGTTAGCAGTTACAAAGTAATAGCAATTTTTTGGGAACCACACCTTTGCTCCACCAGCATTTTTCCAACATGTATCAACGATGCCGTTTAGCTTATTGGGATGGCGAATACAGTTACCGTCCATCAGCAAAAGAAGATGGTAGTGCTGTGGCTCCACAGCTGTCTGTTCTCGTACCCAAACATAGCTAACAAACGATTTAGGGTAGATCAGCGCTAAGTTGTCAAAAAGTAGCTTCAGAAAGCACTCAACCACAGCATTATTGGCGCTATAGGCAGGGACGTGTAGGTCGTACCGTACTGCCAAAAAACGCGATGCAGTCGAGACTTTATCAACAGTATCAAAGAGCTTTCTCATGACCATCGGATCTTGATCATGTTCAGCAGGAAGGACGGGCCAAAGAATGTCTTTATAAAAATAGTTACCCTTGGGATGAATGGCTGTGCTGGTGGTCCAGCCAATCTTATTAAATACCGGGTTGAACGCCTCCACGTTAGTGAAGGTTTTTTCTTGATTATTATAGGTTTTTTTCATGATTCAAACGGAGGCAATGTGATGGAAGGTTGTTTTTATGGGTTCATGTTGTTTCACCCTTGAATGCTATGAGGGCTGGAATATCCAGCCCTCTGCAATGTGATTAATTCTGGTTTGAAGTGAGCCAGTTTTCATAAGCACTGGTTGTCCAGCCCAGCGTTTTGCCGCGGCTCATGAGTGGTTGAGGAAAGATGCCTGCTTTAACCCAACGATAAAGGGTAGTACGGCTGCAATCGAGCAGAATCAACATGGCTTTGATGCGAATCAGAGGTTGAGGTTGGCGGAAGGAAACGATGCGATCCGACATGGTAACTTTATTTTTCAATGAATTAACTCCTTATGTAATCGTTTGTAACGACAAGGAGTTAATCAGATTTAAAAGGGTATTGCTCCCGCACCTTTATAAAGGTCATCCCTGACCTTTTTCAACTCTTTCTTTTTCAATGCTTTTTCTTTTGAGTTTCTTTTCTTCGCGAAGACATTCTATGTCCGGATTTGGACGGTCGAGAAGATTCAGAGCCAGTCCGATGAGCTCTGATGCGTTTTTACGTGCCATGGGGAGTTTTTCAGTTATAGGCCAGAATAGGGCTGCCTTTTCTTCCAGGGTGTTCAAAAGCTCGGTTATTGTTGGAATAACCACTTTGTTATGACTTTTTTGTCTCTGTTGAAGAATAGCAAGGGTTGCCATCAGCACTTCTTCGCGCTTGATTGCATAAATTTCACCTGAAGGCGAAGGCTGGGTGCGAGCATTTTGCTTTGCTTCAAGCTGCTCATACTTCTTTTTCCAGTCAGGTTCGTCTTCCACAACATCCGGAAGGGGGAAGTCGATGAGTGGGGCGACTTGAGTTCGTAAGAAGCCATGGGTATGGAGCGATTCTTTGGTCAAAGAATCATCGACACCCACTAAGATGCTGGTTAGGGTGATTGGGTGATAGCGCCCCATGTCCTCAAACTTCAGGGTGCATTTCTTGCTCTCATACTCCAACCCACGTTGAAAATTTATCTGACTGACATCAATGATTTTGTTTTGTTTGAGAATGAAGAATCTCAAACTCGATTGATTTGACAGCAACTTTATAAAGGTGGAAGCAATATCTGAGTATGGGGCATGAGGATGCTGGTTTTTGGCCGAGCGCAGCAGTTCATAGAGACTGATGCAATCTTTCACGCCAGGTTCGTTACTTTGGGTTCGCGATTGGACTTTTTTATCAAGTAGCTTCGAAAAACTCATACCGTGTTTGCCTCATTCAGCCCCCACGGTGAACTTACTTCACCCACTACGTCACCTGTGGTTCAGTAAAACAAAAAGGACTTAGATAATCTCTCATCTAAGTCCTTGATATATCTGGTGGCCCCTGTTGGGTTTGAACCAACGACCAAGCGATTATGAGAACGATGTACCACCTTTAAAATACAATGGATTACAATAAAATCAAAAAGTTAGAGAACGAATGTTATCTAACTTTATTGAGTGTTTGAGTTCTGAAGGGGCAAAAAGGGGACACTATCATCTCACCACAAACTGCCTGAGGGCTTCTCTTTTTAAGCCTTCTGGCGTTACAAAAAGGCCTGGAGTCAGAGCTATACGATTTCTATCTCTTCCTCGGTTGTACATATAGGCACATAGAAGAAAAATAACATCGTTTGAAATTTGGCTTTTCAATATTGCCAAGTACGCCATGGACTGTGTTTCATTTGCTAATTTTATTCTTAATATTATTTCCGACATTAAAGGATATTCTCTTTCAAAAGAGTCTTTTCCTTTCTTCTGTATGACATCTGATGTATAACTTAAAGCATATTCATCAATGTTGGCTGCGTTAATAAAACTATCTTTTTGCATTGCAATCCCAACCATAAAATAAATTTGCATGGCAAAGGATTCAAAATTTTTATCGATATTTGGTACGTCGTATGTTTTTTCTGTGAGCGTTTTTTTTAATGTTTCTAATAATAT